>CAYYBZ010000385.1:0-2389 GCA_964470285.1 uncultured Oligoflexia bacterium | reverse complement strand
AAGGAATAATAATGGGATCAAAAGACAGTCTTGGAAACATTTCAATAATCAAAATTAAAGGCGTAGGAACCGCTTTGAAGGGTATTAATAATCTTTTTACCCAGGCAAAAAAGAAAAACTTAAAAGATGATGAACTGCTCGATTACATCATTGACGGCATAAAAATGCTCAACACAATATCTGAAAAAGATGAAAAACTATTAAGAAATTCGCTACCCGATAAATATGAAAAATTTCTGGAAGGTAAGCCTTACAATGAAGAAGAAGAAAAACCCTATGTTGATATAAAACTTTTAGGTTCGGGGACAGTAGCCTATATGGACCTTGAACGCGAAGCAATGGCAGCGGTAATTGAACTGGATGTAAGCGGCCCATTTCAGCAGATCAGAGATCCGGAAAAAATTGCTAAGTACGGCATGCATCCGATTCCGGCTATGGTTATTAACGGTAAGATTGTTTCATCGGGAAGAGTTGTTAAAAAGGACGAGATTAAAAAACTTATTCTTGAGGCGATTTCAAAAACCTAAAAAACTATAAAATCTTGTGTTTCTTCTACTATGTCTTTTAATAAAAAAGAATGTCCCGATTTAAACAGAATGTGCAAAGAACTCGTTTCGGGTAATCGCCGGACTCTGTCTAAAATGATCACATACGTTGAAAACGGCCTTGAAAAATCTTTTGAAATATTGGAGCTGCTTTACCCGCATTGCAAAAATGCATATTTCATCGGCATAACAGGCCCACCGGGAGCAGGAAAAAGCACTTTGGTGGACCAGATGATTACATTCATCAGGGGAAATATGAAAAAAACAGTGGGTGTTATTGCCGTCGACCCTTCAAGCCCCTTTACCGGCGGGGCACTTCTTGGTGACAGAATAAGAATGCAAAATCACTTTGGCGACGAGGGAGTTTTTATACGAAGCCTCAGTTCACGCGGGTACAGAGGAGGAATAAGCTTTTCTACAAGGCTTTTGACGAGACTTTACGATGCATACGGTTTTGATTACGTTATCATCGAAACTGTGGGAGTAGGTCAAAGCGAAGTTGATGTTATGGAACTTGCCGATACTACCTGCGTTGTTTTGGTTCCGGAGTCCGGAGACACGATTCAAACCATGAAAGCGGGACTTTTAGAAATTGCAGATATTTTTCTTGTGAACAAATCGGACAGAGAAGGAGCCGGTGCTATTGCAGAAGAATTAAAACAGATGATAATTCTTGAAAACGACATTGCTCAATGGAAGGCCCCGGTTTTGATGACACAGGCGATTAAAGGAACAGGAATTAAAGAGATATTCACCCGGATAAAGGAACACAAGAAATTTTTTAACGAATCCGCAAGTTTTACAAAACGAAAATCTCTTCTTAAAAAAAGAGAAGTTATAGAAATAGCTTTAGCCAAATTAAGGCTTAAACTGGAAAAAAACGCCAATGAAAACAAATCTTTGAAGAACAAACTTTTATCTGACAAATTTAACCCTTTCAGTTTGGCAAGAGAGCTTATCGATTTAATAATCATGTAATATCAGCAAGATAAAATATTTGTAACGGTCTTGAAAAATTACGCATCATGTTATATATTTAACGGAAAATTTATCCTCGGAGGGTGTATGAGATTTAAGTTTTTGGTATTAACAGCTTTTTCATTAATTGTTTTAATAAGCTGCTCGAAAAAAATGCCTACATCTTTTGGGAGCATTGATAGAAGCTATTCATGTCTTGGCCTTTTACCCATATACAATGAGTCCAGTTTTACTCCGGCCGGAGAACTTCTGGCAGGCTATATTAATTTAGAGATGTATAAAACCGGTGTTCAGGAAGTTCTTACGCCAAAGGATCTTGAAAAGATTTACAAAGAGGACGGCGATGTATATTTCCCAAGAAGATTTACGAGGGCTTTGGCAATTGAATATTCAACTCTTCTTGGGCTTGACGGAGCAATTTACGGAAAAGTTACAAGTCCGGATCATTCTTCATCCGACTCCGAAGGGATTAAAAAGTTGATAGATGTTGAAGTCCATTTTGTGGACGTAAAAAGTTCAGAAGTATTATGGTCCTATACTGAAAGAACATTTATGAAACCGGGAATGTATAATGAAAACATGAAAGAAATGTCAAAAAGAATAGTTAGAAATCTTAAAGGTTCGGGATTTAAATACATCAGTAAAAAAATGCCATGCTGGGATACTAAGCTTGCCGAATATTTACATAACATGCCGGATTTAACTCGTGAAATGTTTAACTCTCAAAGCTATGAAATAGGTGAATCAGGTCAAGCAAATATATGGCTGTATCTGGGCAATGTTTATATGACAATAGGCAAGCGCTCTCTGGCTCTTGCAAATTATAAAAAATTCTTAAGAAATAATCCCGCTTCTCCTTATCGCAG
>CAYYBZ010000384.1:0-2424 GCA_964470285.1 uncultured Oligoflexia bacterium | reverse complement strand
ACCCAAACAAATTCATTATGTTCCATAAATTAAGAAATAAGAAATATCTCTTCAGGCATTCATTGATGCTGATGTTGTTCTTATTCTTTGTTTACTCTTTTACAATAGAGAAAATTTATTCTCAGACGGACTCAAGTCAGATTACCGTATACAGCAAAATACTGCTGGACTGTTCCGATAAAGCCGATATTTTCGGCTGGTCTCATCCGGAATATGTGAATTGCGTATCAAATCAATGGAACGAAATTCTTCTTAAAGCTTATGCAGACGAGAAATTACCGACAGACGAAGATATAGCTGCTTTAAGCGCTCATATTCCGATATTTGCAAAGGATATCAAAAGAATTAACGACAATCCGAAACCAAAAATGGATGAACCTGATGAAACCGGATTTGCAGCTAATCCTTTTTATCACGATGTTTCCATTGCCGCCTATATCATAGTAACGACAAACCATCTGTCAAAGATACGGGCAAAATGCCTTAAAACTTCCGATTACGAACACTGCATGGATAAGGAATTTGAAACGGTTCTTTCAAGGTTAAAAATCTCTGTTACCAATTTTGATTTATCGGCATTCGAATATAAAAGCTGGGACTCGGTGAGCAGGTTCCTTCAGTTGACCTTCAATATACCCGAGATGACAGAAGAACACACACTGTTTCCGGACGACAAGAGGCTTGCTCTTAAAAAGGGCCGAGAAGAAAGATTACCGATGGACTGCTCGTCCATAATTGACAGGATTAATTCTACAGAAGATCTGTTATTTATAAGGGAAAAATGGAGAAAAGACGTAATAAGGAAATTTTCTAAAATTACCTACGATCTTAATCCAGACACACTCTTTTACCTGCGCGGGTTCCGTTACGCTGACGATCCTGTAGAAGAATTTATTTCCAGAAGAACATGGGAAGAATCGTTAGCCCTGGACGACCATTTCAGCGCTGCGGATAATGCTTTCATACGCTCGTTAAAATTCTGTAAAGATACGCGGGACTGCGACACCTGTCTTAAAAAACAGCTTGAGCTTCAGGCCTTGATTTTATCGGCTAAATCCATAAAGGTAATTATAAAGCAGGCAAAGCTTCAATTGTCCCTTGATATTCTGATTGATAAAGCTCTCAGACATTGCAGGCAAACCAGTGACTGTAAAAATTGTCTTAAGTCAAAGACCGAACTTGAAACGTTTATTCTTACGGCAGACGAAATTGATGCGGAAGTTGAAAAGGAAAAACTTAACTCCCTTTTTCCCCCTGTTCTTGAAGAGGAGTTAAAAGAATGCAGGGAAATTGAGGATTGTCAGACATGTATTGAGAATAGAATTGAACTTCAAAGGAGTGATCTTTCCATCAGTTTAGAAAGAGTCGACACTGAAAGGGAAAGAATGGCATACATTTTGGATGAATTAATTGAAAAAATGACTGATTTCCCTAAAAGCAAATCATCAGAAGATAGTAACGGCAAAATTCTTGATTACTATCTCGGCTTGTCAAGAAGCCTGTTCGCAGAATTAGGTATCGACATCGACCGTGTCATAAAAGACAATAAATAATTAAAGTACAGTGGCGATGATTTATGGCCTTTTTACCTTAAAGCTGTCTGATATTTGTCTCGAAACCTTTAGCCCTGACTGAATTTCTCCGTCAAATCCCAATCCTGAAAAAACAGACTGTCCTACAAAGAAAAGATTTTTAAGATAGGTTGAATAAGGAAGTGCCGTTACTCCAAACCATGAGTTTGCCGGGTTTTCATAAACGTAAGAGCCTCTAAGATCATCTGTGAGATCTTCCTTAACTATAGTAGGAACTTCAATGCTGACAATATGATCGTCCATAAAGGGGATTATCTCTTTAATTATTTCCTTGCACGAATCCTTATAGGAATTTGCAAATCCCTCCTGTGAAAGTTCATCGGGTTTAACGTGCGAAGTTACCGCCAGAGTAAGATACTGTTCATTAGACTGCTCTTTTCCGTGAGCGACACGGTTTAAATAAAGAAAGTTTGAAGCCGAAAGTTCTTTCCGGGGATCTTTTATAATTATTACCCTGTTATTCATTCCAACAGGGTATACGGTGCTTTTAAGCTTTAAATAAAATGTGAATTTGACATATTTTTGTTTTACTTTGGAAAGTTTTCTTTTAATGAGAAATGATTTTCTTTGAGGGATGTATTTCAAAAGGCTTTTCGGATTTCCGTTAAGTATAAAATAACTCAAGATTATTTTGTCGATTGAATGACCTTCAAGTTTAACGGAATCGACATATCTACCTGTAATGGAGATTTCTTTAAGCTCGCCCTTGTCGAGTATTATACCGCCCCTGTCCTTGAACTTTTTTAAAAGTATTTCATGAAAACCCTTAAGACCTTCTTCAAATTCATAGCCGTCGAACCTTGCGGTATTAATTAGCTGTGAAATATAAGGC
>CAYYBZ010000383.1:0-2429 GCA_964470285.1 uncultured Oligoflexia bacterium | reverse complement strand
CACCCAGGTATCCGCAGGGACATGGATTCATAGCAGCTACAAGCATTATGTTGCAAGGATATGTATGTGAGGCAAGTGCCCTTGATATTGTTATTTTGCCGTCCTCCAGGGGCTGCCTCATAACTTCCAGAACCTGTTTTTTAAATTCAGGAAATTCATCCATAAAAAGAACACCGTTATTTGCAAGGCTTAACTCTCCCGGTCTGGGACTGCCGTGTCCACCTGCCATACCCGTCTCCGTTATTGTGTGGTGAGGTGATCTGAAAGGTCTTTTACGTATAAGACCGTTTGAAGAAGGCAAGGAACCAAGTAATGAATAAACCTTTGTTGTTTCAATTTTTTCCTCAAAAGTCATATCGGGTAATATAGAAGGAAGCCTTTTGGCCATCATGCTTTTACCGGATCCGGGAGGACCGATCATCAATATGTTGTGTTGACCGGCTACAGCAACGCTTAAGGCTCTTTTTACGGATTCCTGGCCTTTCACATCTGAAAAATCCGTTTCTAATTCATTCTTCTCAGTTGAATTTTTATTTTTGTACGAACGGTTAATTTCAATTTCTGAGTTTAAAAATCTTATAGTTTCATCCAGCGTACTGACACCATAAGAGCGAAGCTCATTGAGTTCACAGACCTCGGAAATATTTTCTTTTGGCAATATTAAATTTTTAACTCCGGATTCTATAGCCTTGGTTGCTATCAGTAATGCTCCTCTTATGGGTTTTACCTTCCCGGTTAAGGACAGCTCGCCTACAATCATCAAGCTTGAGTTTAACTCACTCTTGATAACTCCCCGGGAATGCATAATTCCGACTGCAATAGGTAAATCGTAAAGTGATCCCTGCTTTTTTACGGTAGCCGGAGAAAGATTTACTCTTATTCTGTTCTTTTTCTGAGTATAGCCGGAATTTCTTATGGCTGAATCTATTCTGGATCTTCCCTCTTTGACTGCACTTTCAGCTAAACCTACTATTTCAAAATTACTTAAGCCTCTTGAAACATCCACCTCAACCTCTACTGAAAATGTTTCAAGGCCTGTAAAACCTGCGCTTAATACTTTTGAGTGCATTTTAAAAACCTTTTCCAAATTTCATGCCATAAAAGATGATTCAAAAACCCTTTAAATTAAGAGTGTTGAAATTTACCCAGCACATAAAACTAGACAGACGAACGATTTTGCTACCTTTAACCGGTCGATTTCAGGTTTCTTTTTATCTATTGCATTTAAATGATATAATCTTTTATTGTTTCTTGGGTGAATAAGTGATGAGAATTCTCAAAACCTTTACAATATTCATAGTTTTTTTCTTAATCTTTGGGCTTAACTCCGCTTTAGCAATACATAATCCTTTCGACTACTACGTTAAATATTTAAATACCGTAAAGGAAGCAAAACATTTACGGGATTTAAAGCCGTTTTTGTCATCGAATCCTGTTAACGCTAAAGAATTCGAAAGGATATTTTCTGACGAAAAAAAAGCAGCCGATACGCTTAAAAATATTAAATATCATGCAATTTACCCGGATAAAATAGAATCCTTCCGGGAAGAATTAGGCAAATCTAATGCAAATCTCTACATAACAGGTAATTCGCAAAGCGGTCATCACACAATTAGAGTCAGAATGGTCAAGGAAAGCGACGCTTGGAGACTCTTTTCTGAGGACTGGAACTGGGGAAAAAAGACTAAAAGCAAGCCAAAACCCAACACATCCGACGAGATTAAGGATAAAATTGAAAAGTTTCTTAAACAAATCCCTCCCGATATTAAGAAAAAAATTCCCGATGAAATATTTCGAATCAAAAAATATCTTCCCTTTATTCTGATTTCAACACTGGCCTTAATTATATTCTTCGCCGTTATTTCCAACAGAAAAGCACAGGCCGAAAGAGTAAAGATGCTTAAAAGCTTTTCACTAAAGCATGGAATGGAATATTCAAAAGAGGACAGGATGGATCTGGGTCAGAAAATAGTTGATTCCGGAGTTTTAAAAACGTATCAAATGAAGACGGCAAAAGCCATGCATGTTCTTTCGCAGTCTGACTGGGATTCTAAGCTATATCTATTCAGCTGTACCATGGGTCAGCAGAAATCAAAAATCAATTACACTGCATGTCTTTTCGAGCTTTCAAAAGACTTAAACGTAAAAATACAAATAAGAAAGAAACTCTTCGGTTTTTTGGAAAAAATGATAATGGCTATGCTCGGTTCCAATCTGACTGAAGTTAAAATAGATGTTCAGGGGGGTTTTAAAAAGGATTTTATTGTTTACTCGGATAATCCCGATTTAGCGCGTAAGTTTGTAAACACAGATGTGGCGGAACATATCATCTCCAATAAAAAGAAAATTATAACTTCCGGCACACTAATAACTCTTTCGTAGCCTTTTTTCTGAACAATTTTTCAAGAATCAGCACCTATACCGTGGGT
>CAYYBZ010000382.1:0-2436 GCA_964470285.1 uncultured Oligoflexia bacterium | reverse complement strand
TGAAGACGACAACGATAGAGAAGAAATTCTCAAAACTATTGATAAAAAGATAGATATAGTCTTATCAGATATGGCGCCGAGAATTTCAGGCATAAGAGATACCGACTCTGCCAGAATTTTTTCTCTTGCCGAAATTGCTCTTGAAACAGCCAGAAAGACTTTAAGAAAAGAAGGCTCATTCCTCTGCAAGGTTTTTCATGATGATGACCTGAATGAATTCAGGGACCTCGTTTCAAAACATTTTAAAACCGTTAAACTTGTTGTTCCCAAGGCTAAAAGAAGATCTTCCTCCGAGACATATATTCTCGCAAGAGGTTTTAAAGAGTAGATATCTTACTTATCTCACCTTTTAAGTATTCCTTGATTGAATTTAGATCTCCGTATGTGAAGTTTTTGTTGCTTAAAGGCAGAAAAGAGTTGTTTTGTAAAAGCGGCTCGTTTTCAAAGTCCAGATTTGAAAATTCTTTCGATTCTTCAAACATCTTTGTACCTGGAATAGGCGTGTATTCCGCGATATAAGGCCTTACTCCCAAATCAAGCAGATAATCTATACTCTTTATTACTTCAGCCGGTTTTTGGCCGGGAGTACCCGTTAAAATGTATGCACCTAGTTCATTAAAATCAAAACCGGCATTTTTAAGACTTTTAACACCTTTCAGAAAGTTATTAAGATAAATTTTACCCCCCATTTCCTTTTGCCTGGAATCTTCCTCCGTTTCAAAACCGAGCCTTAAGGTTTTAAAACCGGAATGTTTCATCAGATTTGCAAGCTCATCATCAATCCACCCGGCACTGATTGCATTTGGCGTATGGAAATGAAAATTAAACGGCTTTTCAATTATTCTTTTTAAAACAGGTTTAAGCCTCAATTCGGCTTTATAATTCAGAGCATCGTCATAAAATGCAATATTTCTAATGTTTCTTTCATACCAGTAAGAAAGTTCATTTAAAATATTTTCATTGCTTCTTCTTTTAAACTGCTGTCCTGAAATAGGCGTGTAACAGTATGTGCACTTAAACGGACAACCTATTGATGTTATAAGACATGCGTAACGGGGATTTACATACTGCTCAAAAGCGGGGAAAGGAAATTTTTCCGAATCAAAGCCTTCATCCCAATTTACATCAGTATTTAAATATTTGGTAATTTCATTAACATTACTTTTAATATCTCCGGTTTTTATCACATAATCTGCCCCGCTTTTTTCAACGGCGTGTTTCGGGCAAATTTCAGTGTATTTTCCTCCAAGTATGATCAAAGCTTCAGGAAAAAATTTCTTTAAAATTTTGATAGCCGCGAAAACACCCTCATACCAGTAAGTCATCATAGAACCGACCAAAATAACATCCGGTTTTTCAATATTTTCAAGCCTAGATTTAAAGTTTTCAAAAGTAATTCCGTATTTTGAATATGTTCTCGGGATATTTTTGAGTATTTGAGGTTTGGGAACCGTCTCCTTTATAAACCTTCTGCAGCCGTAAACGGTTTCTCTCATGTTATTAACCGCGTTTTCAACACCTTCCAGACAATCAATAAAGTCGGTTTTAAAGCCCAGTCTTTTAAAAATTGAAATGAGATAAAGAAGGGCAAGCGGTTTCATCCACAAATCGTAGGCCGCAAAATCGTATATCCAGGGATTTACAAACAAAAGACGCTTTTTCATAACATGGCTGAGTATAATACCCTTTTATAAAAAATAAAAAAGAGCCGACCTTTTAAGGTTGGCTCTTTTCAAATACCCTCCAGCAAACTGCCGCCTTAAGCAACCGTTTATATCCTCCAACTAAATAGAGGTGGGCTCCATTTTGCCGCTTCCGGCTTCCCTGCTTCGAAGAAGAGGGCATGCGCTCCACAACAAGTGACGGATCCCGATAAACGTTTCAACGAGGAAAAAACTATGTTGCCCAAAGAGCGTACAGTCTAGAAGGTATTCGTATCTATTATTGTAAGACAGAGCATATATAAGTCAAGGCCGTATACCCACAAAAATCAAATCTTTTTAACCATTAATATCAGATGCTTAGATTTTTATGTTTTTTTGCATAAATTCTAATAAGCTGCCGGAATCAAATCACTTTATCTTTAAAAATTTTAACTCATTAAAAATATCAGTTATATTGCGGTAAGTTGTAGATTTCCATCTTAAGGATTTAATTTGTCAAGAACTTACTTAATATGCGAAAATATGGGATTATTTTATTTTGAAAGCTGTTCAATATGTCGATAAAGGTAGTCGTAAGATTCAAAGATCGATCAATTATAAAAGGCACCATAAAAGAGGAATTAACTCCCAACACTGAACACTTCGAATTAATCGAAAAAGATACAGGTAAAAGACACTTTATTCAGACCGATCAGTTAAAGGCCGTTTTCTTCGTAAAAAACTTTGAAGGGCGGCTTGATTCCAAGAAAAAACCGGGTTTTTACACAACGCA
>CAYYBZ010000381.1:0-2438 GCA_964470285.1 uncultured Oligoflexia bacterium | reverse complement strand
CTTTTAGGACCGGCGGTAATTGTTACAACTTCGCCTGAAAATTTTTCCCTGGCTTTCAAAGCTTCTTCTATTGCGTATTCATCGTAAGGATTAATGACAAACTTAACTCCCTCTTCATTGATCCATTTTCTTGAATCGGCGATTCTTATTTTGGTTTCCGTATCGGGAACCTGCTTAACACAAACACCTATCTTCAATTTGACCTCCTAAATGAAATAGTGAACACCAACTATAAAGTTTGCAAAGACTCTATCGTTATCGGTGCCTGTAATATTAACGCTCGTCTCTAAACCAAGCGAAACATAATCGGTAAAATAATACTCGGCACCTATTCCCGCCTTTGCCGTAAAGTCATGATCATTAAAAAGCGGCATATCCCTTAAAAGATATCCAAAACCGACAATTCCAAGAAACTTTATCTCATCGGGAACTCCTTCAAAAGAGTACCTGAATTTTCCGTCAAGTGTGATCATGAAAATATTGTAATCAGATTTCATTCCTGTCTGAAAATACGGACCGATTGAAAACATATCATCAATCAGAATATCCGCATTGAATTTTCCTGCAAACATCCCGGGTGAGGCAACACCGCCTATACCCAAACCGAAAGCCACAATTTTTTCCTGAAAATAATCCGCTTGAGAGTTTTCAGCCGGCGTAGTTTCCTGGGAAAAACCGTTTTTTGAAAAACAAATAATTGAGAGCAGAGTAAAAATACCTAATAAGGCTAACATTTTGATTTTCATTGTATAAACCCCTTTTTTGCCTTTGAAAACGATGTTATATATCACTAAAAACCCTGCTGTTGTCAATACTATTTATGCGGTTCTATGATTACTTTAATGCAATCAGCTGCTCTGGCTACCATTTTGAAGCCTTCAGGAGTTTTATCAAGCGGCAATCTATGCGTAATCATATCGGCAACAGGAATTCGACGGGATCTGATCAAATCAATTGCCACCTGACAGTCATACGGAGCCGCTCCGTATGAGGTCTGAAGTGTCATGGAGTTTCTCCAGAATTCATTAACCGGAACGCAGAGATTTACACCCGGATCGGTTGTTGCAAAACACTGAACGACTCCCCCTCTGTCTGCCGATTTCATCGCCTGATCAAAAACGCTTGGAACCCCGGCGCAAGCAAATATTTTATCAACTAAGCGGCCGTCATTGCTCTTCTTGACTAAAGAGGGAATATCTTCCCTCGCGTTAAAAACATAATCGGCTCCGAATTTTTTAGCGGCTTCCAGCCTGTAATCATTAATATCGGTTGCAAAGATTTTAGCCGCTCCCAACGCCTTTGCGGTTGCAATATGAAGAAGACCGGAAAGGCCCGAGCCAAGTACTAAAACACTATCGGCAGCTTTAATATTTGCCGCTCTCTGCCCTCTGACAACACAGCCTAAAGGCTCTACGAACGTTCCTTCTTCATAGCTCATTTCATCCGGTAAGACGAAAATTCCGCGATCTGTTTGCAGCTCCGGTATCCTTACAAACTCAGAAAATCCTCCAGGATCAAAATTTGTAGTTTGAAGAGTATGACAGGCGGTATGATCCCCGGCTAAACAATATCTGCATGTATTGCAAGGGACATGATGTGAGGCAAAAACCCTTTGTCCGACTTTAAATTTTTCGACATCCTTTCCGAGCTCTACAATATTTCCCGCTATTTCATGACCCAAAACGATGGGCGCTTTCTTCATACGATACCATTGCAGAACATCGCTTCCGCAAATTCCGGAGGCAAGTATTTTAATCAAAACCTCTTTGGGGCCTGCCTTCGGTTTTGGTCTTTCTTCCAGCCTTACATCATCATTTTTGTAATAAACGGCAACTTTCATCTTTTATTTTTCTCTGACTCAAAAATTTCATCGGCCTCTTTCGGAGCAACTTTTTTATGAACAATCGCATTAAGGGCTTTGGCGACCGCAACCGGATGCGGATGCTGCCAGACGTTTCTCCCAAGATTAACTCCTATTGCACCCTTTTCCATTCCGTCATGAACAAATTCAAAAACTTCAAGAGCCGTTTCACATTTAGGTCCGCCCGCCATAATCACGGGAACGGGGCAACCGTTTGTAACCCTGTCAAATTCTTCGCACCAGTAAGTTTTAACAACTTTTGCGCCAAGTTCGGCAAGAATTCTGCTTGCAAGACCGAGATATCTTGCATCTCTCTTTTCCATTTCTTTACCTACAGCGGTTATTCCCATTACAGGTATTCCGTGTCTTTCGCATTTGTTGACAAGTTTTGAAAGGTTTTTTAATGTAACCTTTTCCTTTTCGCTTCCTACAAAGACGGAAACACCCACCGCACTGACGTTTAATCTGATTATATCGTCAATCGAGGTTGTAACTATTTCGTCGGTTAAATCACCTAAAACACTCGTTCCGCCGGTTACCCTTAAAATTATAGGAATCGTATTATCAGAACTTACAC
>CAYYBZ010000380.1:0-2446 GCA_964470285.1 uncultured Oligoflexia bacterium | reverse complement strand
GAGCAGTGAATCGTAATTGAATTAAAAATCGGAGCTATTGATGAATGCGCCATTAAGATACTATGGGCAACATAGGTTGCAGTAGAACAAAAACCCGGTTTAGCGGAAATAAATATGAAACATCTTTTATTTTTGATATCTAAGATTAAAGTTCTTTCTTTCGAATGCATTTCGCCCAGATATAAACCGTTTTTTCTGAACTTTAAGTTTTTCTTAAATAATTTAAGAAAATTATCCGAATGTGACCAGTTTCTTAAATAACGGATATAATCTGATTTATCTCTTTGTAAATGATCTGTTTTTAGTAATTTTTTGACAATATCATTTTCTATTGAGTAAAAATCAGGTGAAAAGGTTTTTTTTCTCTTTGCTTTTTCTATGTTAATTTTAAAACATGCCTTTCCGGATTTTATTGCATTATTATCAAAATGCTTGACGATCCCGGGTATATGTTTGTTTAAGTTGTCAGTGAAAGAAAGATCAAATATTAAGTTTCCTATTTTTATCTTAACCGGTTTTTTCAAAGTAAAGCCTGTTTACCAAACACTTATGTAGCGAACGACGGTGTTGGATTCATTTCCGTAATAGTCGTAAACGAAGAAATATATCAGATAAGAACTGTCCCAATAGCAGTAGGGCGGTGAAATGAAACTCTCTGTTATAATTCCGGAATAATTGTTTGAAACGAAAGTATCATAGCAGTCCCAGTCAGTAATAATTCCGCATCCATCAAGGCTTACACAGTAACCTTGCAGATCACCGTCAGGGTCTGAGTATCTTAGCTCTGCCGTAAAGTATTCACCTTCCCAAACCTGTGAAGGATAAATGGATACATCCTGTAAAACTGGATATTGATTGTAGTAATTTGTCGCAGAATAGGGATAATTCGAGGAATAGCGGTAAGTTCTTTCCCTGTTGTCACCGCATGAAAGAACAAAAAAGCTTAAAATGAATAAGAAAAATAGGTTTTTCATGGCACTTCCTTTCTAACAAGCGCCCTCTCAAAGCCAGTGTTAACATGCGTTTGAAAGTCAGTCAAGTTTTAGAATTTTGATGCAATAATATAAAATTTGTTATAATAATAAACATTCATGAAATATTCTGCTCCGGAAATTTATGATATTCACAAATCAACAAATATGGGGCAGGCCTGCTGTCAGGACGGAGGAAGTCCGGATCCTGCAGTATGCCATACCGGTACAATGCCACATACTGGGACACACGGTTGTATTCACGGTTCTTTGCCCTCATATTCTTATTGCTGTCTTGGTTCTAATTTATTTTCAGGCGAATGTACGGTGGGTGTCGAAATGGGAGGCGGCGATTGTCATACCGGAACGGCCTTTAGATAGACAATTAAAAATCAATTCATAAGATTTGATACCCAATCCGGTCTTTTTATCTTTTTAAGTACTTCCTTTCTCCACTTTTCATCGGTTAATCTGTTTTCCATATCCCATGGGAATTCGTAATAACTGAAAATCGGACCAACAGCTAAACCTATTCTTCCGTCCTTTGATGCGTGGGCGACAATGAGCCAGTCAAGCTTCCCTGTAGCAACTTCGAGCACTTTTTTAGTGTTTGTTTCGGTATGTACGTCAGCAATTATAGTTGTTTTAAAAGCATCCTTGCCTTCAAGTGATTCTTTTATGCTATATTCCGTGTCTCGTTTTGGTTTTTTACCTGGGCTGATTTTTAAGGCCGAGGCCAGCTCCGTAAGAATGCCATCAAAAGTCTCATTTATATTTTCTATATAATCATAGTCATTTTCAGAAAGAGCTTTTCCTTCAAGCTCTTTAATTGAGATATTTTTAAGACTGTTCATCATATCTGCTGAGATTTGTAATGCACTTTTTACCGAATCTGTCATAACATTTTGCTCCGTAAGTCCTTTTAATAGATAATCGATTAGATATTCTGCCCTGGCATAGAGTTCGGGATTCGGTTCGATGTATCCATAATACTTGGATTTAAGGGGGTTGGGCTCATCATCATAAACATCTTTATATAGGGTTATTGCCCGAGTGTAGCTCTGTTTTACATAAAGACTTGTGTCATGTCTTAACTGTGCCCAGGAAGCCAGTGCTGTAATTAAATCTTTTTTTTCCCATAAACCAGACCGCATCCAATTAGGATATCCTTCGGGTTTTAATCTGGTTAAAGGCCTGAGCATCAATAACCATGCATTGTAAAGATTTTCACTCCATTTATTAATATCGTAAGATTCTATCAAATTCTTTAACGCATTCATTTTTAATCTGTAATCGCAGAATTTATCCTCTTTTTTTGTTTCAAGAATTTTATCCGCTGTTTCAGATCCCAGCGCCGACATTACATCAAGGCCTGTGGGCATAACCCTGCAAACCGAATAAAACTCCTTTTCCGTTAAGCTTTCGCATGCTTTCAATCCTGTTATCATTAAAAGAGCGGTAGAGCAGATCTCGTT
>CAYYBZ010000379.1:0-2471 GCA_964470285.1 uncultured Oligoflexia bacterium | reverse complement strand
GCTTGTATAGAAGCCCGATTCCTGTCCCTTACTTGTACCTGCAAAGTTAATTCCCAGCTTAAACTGAGTTTCTTTACCGGATGTATCGTTTATGCCTATTATGGGTCCCATTCTGAATTCAAGTTCATAAGCCGAAACATTACCCGCGATAAAAACTAAAACCAGAAACAACGGCAACACAAAAAATCTTCTCATCTAAACCCCCTTTTAAAAAAGTTTTCGAAACCTTATTAAAATTAGATATTTAGTGTATTATTTAATTTCATCGAATATTATCATCTTTGATAACCTTGACAAGAAATTACTTGGTCAATTATATTGCGTTCAAATTTTATCTGTCTGCAGCAAATAAACGGTCATCGCAATGGGTTTAAAAAAATACAATCCGTTTTTCGAAAGAATTGTAAGAACCTATATTACGGGAATTTACAAAAAGTATATTCTTACACTAATTCTTTTTGTAGCCGTTACCGTTTTCGGAATTCACTTCGTTACGAAGCTCAAAATCAAAAGCGACTTTGCACAGCTTTTACCCGAGCATTATCAAAGCGTCAAAAGCATGAAAAAGACAATCGATCGTATGGGCGGTATAGGAAGTCTTTTTATAGCGGTTGAAAGCAATAATCTTAAAGCCAATCAGAGATTTGCCGAAGATTTAGTCGCATCGATGAAAAAAAATCTCCCTCCCAAAACATTTAAGTATCTTGACTACAAAATAACCGACTTAAGAAACTTTTACGAAAAAAATAAATATTTATATGTGGATTTACCCGATCTTAAAGAAATTCATAAAAGGTTAAAAGGAAGGATTGAATGGGAAAAGGCCAAACAAAACCCGCTGTTCATAGACCTTGAAGATGAAGAAGAAAAAGAAAAAGAATTTCAGATAGACGACATAATCAACAAATACAGGGAAAAAACCGACAGCATGGACAAAACAATAGACGGCTATTACATCGGAGAAGACGGAAAACTTCTTGTAATATTAACAAGGCCTTACGGAAATTCGACAAGCGTAGATGACAACAAACAGCTCATGAAGAATATTGAGACTTTAGCCTTAAAGCTTAATCCTCGCAGTTATGATCCTTCATTAAAAATCGGTTTCGGCGGAAATTTTAAAACTACTCTCGATGAATATGACTCTTTAAGAGATGATATATGGTCAACTCTTATACTCTGCATAACAATGATTTCCATTGCCATGCTGCTCTATTACCTGAGAATACGGTTCATTTTTCTTATCGCACTAACGATTTTTATCGGAACTGTTATTACCTTTACGATTACTTATTTTAAGATCGGCTATCTCAACTCTCAAACCGCATTTCTGGGTTCCATTATAATCGGTAACGGAATTAATTACGGACTCATTTTCTTTGCAAGATATCTTGAGGAAAGGCGTTCAAAAAGACCGGTCCTTGACTCATTAATAAATACAACCCTTGCAACAATGCTTCCGACTTTTACAGCAGCTTTTGCAACCAGCGCATCTTTCGGAACATTAATTATTGCCCAGAACAGAGGATTTTCCCAGTTCGGATTTATAGGCGGAATGGGTATGATTCTTTGCTGGTTTACAACTTTTACTTTCCTGCCGGCCCTGCTGACCTTCACTGAAAAAATTATTCCGATTATAAGATCAAAACCACGTCCCCACCGAGCTCTGCTCTTTAAGCCTGTTTCCGGACTTGTGGCATTTTCTCCAAAAGGTATTGTGATTTTCGGCATTGTTACAGTGGCTGCATCCATAATACTTATGCGCTTTTTTGTAGGAAATGCCCTTGAAATGGACTTCTCAAAATTAAGAAACAAGGAGAGCATGAAAAGCGGAACGGCAATTCTTAACCAGCGCATAGGTGAGATTTTTGAACTAACGATGAACCCTTCGGCAATACTTGCAGATGAAGAATCACAGGTCAAAGAAATCTGTGACAAGATTTATGAAAAAGAAGAAGAACTCTTAAGAACGATGCAATATAAAGACATGATAGATAAATGCGTTTCAGTATATTCTTTTTTACCTGAAAACCAGGAAGAAAAACTGGCCGTTCTTAAGAAAATAAAGCTGCTTTTAAGCGGTAAATCATTGAATTTCTTAAACACTGAGCAGAAAAAGGAACTTGATAAATTCCGTGAACAGTTTGATCTCTCACCCATAGCTAAAAAAGATCTTCCTGAAAAGATTAGAATGCTTTTTTCCGAACGGGACGGAAGAATCGGTCTGATAACTTATATATATCCGAGTAAACTTTACGGGAGCATCTGGGACGGCAGAAATCTTATAAAATTTGCGGACCTTGTCAGAAAAGTAGAACTTGATGACGGCAGCGAAATTTATTCATCGGGATCTTCCGTCATTTTTGCCGACATGATCAAGGCCATAACAATTGACGGTCCGCTAACAACCGTGGCCGCACTTTTAGCGGTCATGTTAATAGTTTTTATTAATTTTAGAAATCTTAAGGCGG
>CAYYBZ010000378.1:0-2482 GCA_964470285.1 uncultured Oligoflexia bacterium | reverse complement strand
TTTCCCCGTCAAATGAACCCTTTTGCTTGACTGTTTTTAATATTAGCCGGGCTTGATTTTTATCCGCAAAAAGTCTTTTAAAATTGAGTTTGCCTATAACAGAGGATTTATTGTATCCGAAGTACTTAGCTGAATGTGAGCTCCAGAAGGTAAAGTTTCCTTTTAAATCAAGAGTATAAACCCTGCCGGGTATGGAGTTTAAAAGCCAGGTTTGTTGATCTATATTATGGACTTTACTCATTAAATTCCTCTCGACTGATAACTTCTTTATATAACCAGCGTGATTTTGTCAATCGACTTGCATGGCGGTCTTTATCAGGGAAAAGCAGGAATTACTTAAATTGTTTGACATATACTGTTATAAATATTACTGAATTCATCAAAACAATCGATTAAACCGGAGTATTTATGAAAAGAGAGTTTGTATTTATTGTCCTTTTACTGTCTTTGGGCTTAATTACCCAGAGCTGTGTTAAGGTTATCAATCCTTCCGATGTTATGGATGCCGCAAGGAAAAGGGTTCAAAATGCGAAGGACGAGCAGGCCGATGTTTATGCTCCCGACCATATGGACATATGTAGTAAAGAGATTTCAAGATCTGAACAGGCTCTGGAAGACGGCAACAACTCAAGGGCTAGAGGATGGGCCAGAAGGGCAATGGTTGATGCGGAACTGGCAGCATTACTGGCTAAATACAAAAGGATGAAAACCGAAACTGAAAAATTTAAATCGAACTGTGAATAGGGGAAAGATATGAAAAAGATTATAATATTACTGGCGTTTAACCTCATTTTTATCGGCTGTTCATATTCAAAGCACTTAGCGGATGCGCACAAAAAATTGGTTGAGGCCAGAAATTCCCAAATGGTTAAGAAATATGCAAATGTAAAACTGGATGATGCAGAAATGGCTTATAGTAAGGCCAAGGGTAGCACACAGCCGGATGACATTTACATGGCCAAACGCAGGGCAGAAATTGCCCTGGCATTTGCTCAGGCTAAAAAACAGGAAGAGGCGTGGCTTGCAGCGAAAAACGAGTGCGAAGGAAATCTTCTTGAGCAGAAAAAGGCGAAAGAAGGCGAAATAGACAGACTTAAAGCCGAACTTGCAGAGAAAGACAGACTTCTTAAAGAAAAGGAGGAGGAATGGAAAAGGGCGCAGGCAGAGCTGATGGAGGCGATAAAGGGTCTAGGTGAAGTTAAAAAAGAGGAAAGGGGGCTGGTTCTATACATATCCGATATTCTCTTTGATTTTAATAAAAGCTCGCTCAGAGCGGCATCCGTTGACGGACTTACAAAGATTGCGGGTGCTTTGGCTAACTATCCGAACTACTCAATAAAAATTGAAGGACATACTGACTGGATAGGTTCAGACCGGTATAATATGAAGCTCTCAGAGAGAAGAGCGAAATCTGTTTACAGTTTCTTTGTAAACAACGGTATTGCTTCCGGCAGGCTTACTATGCAGGGATTTGGAGAATCAAAACCCATAGCTGACAACAAGACAGATGCCGGTAGACAGAGAAACCGCCGTGTCGAAATAATTGTAAATCAGCAGCAATAAAGGGTAAGGGATTATTTAATCAGTTTATCCTTTTTTAATTTGAAGTAGTATTTCCAGCCGTAGATCAGCGGATATTTTCTTTCTTTTTCGGAAAGCTGAATTTTAATTCCCTTTGTTCTTTCAATCTTTGCCAGAAGTACGTCTACCCAGCCTTCGAAAGTAAATATGGATTTTGGCCATCTAAGCTTTGCTCTAATCCTGCTTTTAAAAAGAAAGTATTTTACCGAAATCCTCTTTAATCTGTTTGAGAAACTTTCAGCAGAACTCAGTGTGTAGCCGCCGGCACTTTTTTTAATTAATCCGGCGTTTTCAAAATCCTCAAGAATTAGTGAATAAACGGATATGTAAAAATCTTGATGGGCTTTTTTCAGTCTTATTATCTTATCGTCCGCTTCTATTCGTTTTTCCCCGATATAGCTTATAGAAATCGCGCTTTCTGCGAATTTGTCGATTGAGAACTCACCGTATATCAGGTAAAGGGTCTTTAAGGCCACAGTATAGTAAGCGTTGGAAATGTACCTGATGATTTCACTTATAGAAGAGTCATCTTTTGAAAATATTAAAGCGGTTCTTTTTGTAAGCCTGCCGAGTATGTAGATATCCTTGGACCCCTGCCCGGTTTCTCTTTTAAGATTTTTAAGTGATAAGACGTTGAATTTACCCTTAAGTCCGTGCTTGTTAATTGAATAGAGGCTTGGAGCAAATATCATGTTAAGAATTGCGTGAATAAATTTACCGTGGAAAGAAAAATAACTTTTACAGATAATAAAAAAATCCGGAGTTGAGCTTTCTTCTCTTGTTTTTTCGCTAAGACATGATCCGTAGAAAATAATCGCTTCTATTTTACCCGGTCTTCTCGAAGTAAACGCTGGTCTGTACAGCCGCGTTTGGAAATGTTTGTGTGTCAATCTCTGCTGGA
>CAYYBZ010000377.1:745-2483 GCA_964470285.1 uncultured Oligoflexia bacterium | reverse complement strand
GGGAGAGCAATTTAAAAAATTCTGGCCGGCAGACGTTCACATGATCGGAAAGGACATATTGAGATTTCATGCAGTCTACTGGCCAACTTTTTTAATGGCCGCGGACCTTCCCATACCCAAAAAGATCTTTGCGCACGGATGGTGGACAAACGAAAGTGAAAAGATGTCCAAATCATCAGGTAACGTCATTGACCCCAATGAAATAGCCGATAAATACGGGGTAGATGCCTTTCGCTATTTTATGTTCAGAGAGTTTCCTTTCGGTTTGGACGGGGATTTTTCAATAAAGGCCCTTGAAGGAAGAATAAACTCCGACCTTGCAAATGACTTCGGAAATCTTATTTCACGGGGGCTTGCCATGATAAACAAGTATTTCAATGGCAGGATTCCGGAAATCAAAGTTCAAGGTTCGGAAAATGAAGCCGATAAGAAGCTCATCGAAAAAGTTTTTGCTTCTAGGGATTTGTACTCAAGGGAACTCGATAAACTGGCCTTTGACAAAGCCCTTAAATTCCTTTGGGAAATAATCGGCGAGACAAACCGGTATATCGATTCCCAGGCACCGTGGGTTCTGGCAAAAGAGCCTTCAAAAATAAAACGCCTTGAAGAAGTGCTTTACAATGTTTTGGAAACTTTCAGATTCATAGCGGTCATGGTTTATCCTTTCATGCCTTCCAAGGGCGAAACAATATTGGACTGTTTGGGTCTGGGTGAGATTTCCAAGAACGATTTTTCCACCCTTGAATCTTTCGGAACACTGAAAGGCACCAACGTTGTAAAAAAGCCGGCTTCACTTTTCCCCAGAATCGAAACCCAAAAATGAAAACACCCTTTCTAATAGACACGCATGCGCATTTGTCATTTCCGGATTTCAAAAAAGATCTGGATTCTATTCTTAAAAACGCCAGGGACTGCGGCGTATCAAAGATAATCAACATAGCGCTGGGGAATAATATAAAAGAGCTTAAGACCTCATTTGATGTCGGACAAAATCTGGAAAATGTATTTAACGCCGTCGGTATCCACCCCAATTATCTTGACGCCTGGGACGACAGGGAAACAGATGAAATCTCTTCATTTTTTATCTCAGATAAAACCGTAGCTGTGGGTGAGACAGGACTTGATTATTACAGATCGCCTTCCAACAGGGAAAGGCAAAGGGAAACCTTTAGAATTCTTTTAAAGCTGGCTATGGAGAAAAACCTCCCGTGCATAATTCATCAAAGAGAAGCTTTTGGAGAAGTTATCGATATTTTAAAGGAAGAAAAGGCCCATCAAAAAATTCCATGTATTTTTCACTGTTTCGGAGGCGACCGAAGACAATCAAATGAAATTCAGAAAATCGGAGCTTATATATCTCTGACAGGAATTATAACCTTCAAAAAAGCGGATACGCTCAGAGAAACGCTCAGGGATTTTCCCATCGACCGCATAATGCTTGAAACCGATTGTCCGTTTCTGTCTCCGGAACCCAAGCGAGGTAAAAGAAATGAACCTTCTTATACGGTATACACAGCCAGAAAGCTGGCTGAGATAAAAAAAGTTGAATTTGAAAAGATTGCGGAAACTACAAGCATAAATGCGGTTAGAGTTTTTAGAATTTAACCAGAAGCATTAAAAAATTAATTGCCCAGCTTATCGAATATTTCGTTTAAGGCGGTATTTGCGAAATCAAAACGCTGCTCTTCAATAAGCTGCTCGACCTCAATAATCTTATTTTCAATTTCAATTAAAGTCT
>CAYYBZ010000377.1:0-735 GCA_964470285.1 uncultured Oligoflexia bacterium | reverse complement strand
GGATCTACCGTTTTCAAAGCCTCTCTTACTCTTGTATACTTTTCCTTGATAAAAACCTCGTTTATTTTTATTTTTTCCAAAGCCTGAGAAAGAGCTTTATGGTTATCCGAAAAACCCCCGTACCTGCCGTTTTGGACCGCTCTTTTAAGGTATAAATAATTCTCGCTGTTATCTCCTAGATCACCGGGAAGTATCCCTCTTTTTTTCATTTCATCCTTTATAAGGGAAAACATATCTTTAAACCCGGTTTTAACCGACTCGCTGAAACTTTCAGAAGCGTCTTTAGCAATCCCCAGTTTATCACTGCCTGCCCTGTTAACTATTTCTTTCCTTTTGTATTTTACAGCGACCTCATCAATATCAATGTAAAAAACTATTATTCTTTCCTTAAATTTTTCTACAGGTGCGCTGCAGGAATAAATCAGCGCTACAAGTAAAATAAACACCATATTTTTATAGACGAGCGTCATTCTATCTTCTCAAAAAATGAATATCCTTGAACTTACACATTGTGTTCCATACACCTATACCTATGCCCTTTAGAAACTCTTCCTGGGAGGGCATCGATTCGAAAACTTCTCTTGGGACAGAAAATACTTCCTCTCCGTTTATAAACCCCTCAACAATACTTTCGCGCACCGAAACCCGGACCTTGTACCATGTTTCTTTTGCTATACTGTGGGTAGTTATTGTCTGCTCACATTATACATTAGATTTTTTAAATTTTTTGTTACT
>CAYYBZ010000376.1:219-2489 GCA_964470285.1 uncultured Oligoflexia bacterium | reverse complement strand
GACATGGGTATTAAGACAAAAAATATACAGAAAATTATTTGATGCATACTTGAGAGAACAGGGATTAATAAAGCAGGATTTTTTAGAGCATAATTTTTTTGGAAGCTTACTTTGGATGAAAAAATTGAATGAAAACCTTGGAAAAAGCATTAAATCAAGATCCAACTCTCCTCCTCAGGCAACTGTAAACTAGAAAAAACAAGGTTTTTCTTTAATTTAAAGTATCGGTGTGTTTTTAAATTGCTATTGGAGTAATCTCAATACAATTTGTTCATAAATAGATGTTTAGGATTGTGATATTTTTATAAATCAAGACTTTCAGCTATGAAATAAATATTGAAATCCCCGCTTCTAACTCAAAACAAGGAATTTGAAAATGATTTCTATGGTTTTGCCTCCGTCCCTATATTTTGTTTTGATGATAAGGGAGATTTTTTAAAATAGTCCGGGATTCATTTAGGGATATACAATTCTTACAGTTGCACTCTCTTCGTTCGATTCATTGCCCTTTGAGTCCTTAAACTTATACTTCCAGGTCTGTTCGATATATCTAATTTCTTCGCCTCCCGGATAACCCGCTTTAACCTTTCTTGAATAAGCAGCCTTATTTTCCGAATCATATTCTTTGGGAGTATGATCTTCACAGACATATCCGTTATCAACCGTGCATGATATTACATCGTTTGCAGTTTGATCGCAAAAACCCGTAAAACAGTGAACCATATCTGTTCCGTCGTGAACGCAGTAATCGGTTTGATAACACATCTCGATTATGTCTCTGTCGGGATCGCCGTAGGAAACCTTAATCTCATATTCATCCCCTGCGGGATAAGTTTTAATAGGGATATCTACAGAGAAAACCTGAGGCGGATGATTGTCGTCGTCGTCATCGTCGCCGTCATCATCATCGTCGTCCATATAGTTATTAAAATCATCTGTCGAATTTCTGCCGCATGAAACTGTTCCCAAGGCAAAAACGGCTGACAGAATAATTACCAAATATGCTATTCTAAATTTAATCATGGCTTTTCTCCTTGTAGTGTAATGTTTGCAAGGGATATGCCATCTATATATTCCAATAACATAATTATTACGGGATCTTATATACTATTCTGAGTGTATATAAAATGGGTTATGCGCAAATTTTGCGCAGTAATTGATTTTAGGAGATTGATTTTGGGAGATCCTCTCATCGAGCAAAGGTCTCCTTGCTATGACAGTTTAAATGAGGAGTCAATGTCTGCTTTTTTTGAGCCAAGAGAGTTTTATGCAAAAAAAATATTACTGCTAAGAATTCAGTCATAGTAATTTTTTTGAACGTAAGCGGGTTTCAGTGAAGAAAAATTACTATGACTGAATTCTCATTAAAGAATGTTTTCGCGTGATTAAGACGTCACTTCGTTCCTCGTGATGACATTTTTTTTATTCAGAACGGCCTCCAAGGCATTTTGCCAGGAATTTTTCCATTTCACGGTAAAACTCAAAGCGGTTTTCTTCGTTTCTAAATCCGTGGCCCTCATTTTCCTTTACCAGATAAGGAACCTCAATACCTCTTTTTCTCAAAGCCTCAACCATTTGATCTGATTCGTTCTTGTTCACTCTAGGATCCTGCGCTCCCTGAGCTATTAGCAGAGGAACCTTGATCTTGTCCACATGAAAAACCGGAGATGCCCTTTCTAGAAGCTCTTTTTCATTTTCAGGATTTCCTACCATTTCATACATCATATCCAGATAAGGCTTCCAGTAAGGCGGAATTGAATTCATAAAAGTTAACAGATTTGAAACTCCGACATAATCAACTCCGCATGCATACAGATCCGGCGTAAATGTAAGTCCTGCAAGAGTGGCATATCCTCCGTAAGATCCCCCGTAAATAGCTATTCGCTTTGGATCTGCAATTCCCTTCTTGATTAACCAGTTAACACCGTCGGTAATATCGTCCTGCATCTTTCTGCCCCACTGTTTAAAGCCGGCCTCCCAGAATTTTCTTCCATAACCTACGGAACCCCTGAAATTGATTTGAATTACAGCGTAACCCCTGTTTGCAAGGAACTGGGCCGTAGGATCAAATCCCCATACGTCTCTGTGCCAGGGTCCCCCGTGAGGATTGACCACAACGGGAAGATTTTTCGGTTCCACATTCAAAGGCAGTGTCAAATATCCGTTAATTTCCAGACCGTCTCCGGACTTAAAACTTACGGGTTTCATCTCAGCCAGGTATTCTTCTTTTAACCATGGACTGACATCGGCTAAAAACTCAAGGGCATCCT
>CAYYBZ010000376.1:0-209 GCA_964470285.1 uncultured Oligoflexia bacterium | reverse complement strand
GAGTTAGTTTATGACGCACACAAGTTCATGTGTTACTGCGGCAATTTCTTTTCCGTTTAGTTTTTTCTTAATACTTTCAAAGACACTCTCGGTATCCTTATCCAGGAAATGCCGCTGGTTTTTCCACGTAACGTAAGATATACCTGTTAAAACCTTACGCTTTTTTGAATAGAAAATTCCTGATAAATCGACCTGAGAATTTACATATA
>CAYYBZ010000375.1:0-2512 GCA_964470285.1 uncultured Oligoflexia bacterium | reverse complement strand
TATCCAAAAAGCCCGCGAAGGTTTGAAGGAAGTTAAGGGAATAATAAACAGCGGCAATTACGATATAGTTGTTCTGGATGAAGCAAATATAGCTGTTTATTACAATCTTTTTTCTGTCGATGAGCTTATAGATGTAATCAAAAACAGACCCAAGAATGTTGAAATCATAGTTACTGGTAGAAAAGCACCGAAGGAATTAATTGAACTTGCCGATCTTGTAACAGAAATGAAAGAAGTAAAACACTATTATTCTCAAGGCGTAGAAGCCAGATACGGAATTGAAAAATAACAACTTACCGGACAATTGAAAAATCTATAAGGAGTTCTTCAAGAACTACTCTTTCAAGTTTGACTTTAACCTGATCGCCTATTGAATATCTGAATTCCTGTCTTTTTTTTCCCTTAAATCTCTTTTTGGGCATTCCTTTTTGCGAAATATTTTCTTTTGTGCAGAATCCCTCAACGAAATGATCCTTCAGCTCTATGAAAAATCCGCTTTTCACTTCGCCTGAAATATAGCCCGTAAATATTCTGCCTACTTTGTCTTCCATGAACCTTGCGCTTTTAATTTTTAAGATATCCCGCTCACATTGATCGGCAAGCCTTTCTCTGGCGGATGAATGGTTAGCTATCTTTTCAAGCTCAGCTTCTTCATAAACAGATGATTTTTTTTTGTTTTTGCCGGACTTGATTATTTCCTTAATTATCCTGTGCGTTGTTAAATCCGGGTATCGTCTTATAGGTGATGTGAAGTGTGCGTAACTGTCAAACCCTAATCCATAATGTCCTGTATTGTTGGTTGTATATTTTGCCTGTTTCATTGAACGAAGGAGCAGGTATCTCAACGATCTTGCTCTTTCCTCGTCTTTTATATTTTTTATGAACTCGTTTAAATCATGGGTTGATTTAATCTGCCTTGAGATTCTTGTATATCCGAATAATCTCGCTTTTTCATAAAAGTCCTTAAGTCTTTCCGGATCAGGTTCTTCATGTACCCTGTAAATCTGGGGTCTTCCACGGGAATTTATGTATTCACTTACGCACTTATTGGCTAAAAGCATGAACTCCTCCACAACCCGGGTCGAGGATGTTCTCGATTTTCTTTTAATGTCTACTATCCGTCCCTGCTTATCATATATATATGCGGGTTCAGGTAAATCAAAGTCTATTCCTCCGTTGCGCATTCTTTGCTCATAAAGCTTTGTCGCGAGTTCATACATGTTTTTAAGCATTGTTGAAACGGATAGTGAAAAATCGGTGTTTTCGTAATTGGATTCAAATAATCTTAGGACTTTATCGTAATCCGTTCTTAATACACTATTTATAACCGTATTGAGAATTTCAACTTTACCTAAAGACATTTGCCTGGATATATGGATTTTTACGGTAAGAGTATATTTATCTTCTTCGGGGTTAAGTGAACAGTATCCGTTTGATATTTCAAATGGAAGCATGGGTATTACAAAACCCGGGAAATAAAAACTGTTTGCTCTTTTAAACGCCTCTTTATCCATACTGGATCGGTTCATGACATGGCTTGCTACATCCGCGATTGCTACATATATGATCCAGCCTTGATTGTTTTTTTCAAGGTAAATAGCATCGTCAAAGTCCTTGGCGTCAACCGGGTCAATCGTAATGAAATCAAGGTTTCTAAGGTCAACCCTGTCGTAAGAATCGATTTTTCCCGGAGTAATGCCTGAAGCGTCTTTTTTTGATTTGGGGCTGAAATCGGTTGCAAGATTATTTTTGGCAATAACATACATGATATCATCTTCAGGATTATCCAGATTTTTAAAGTTCTGAATGATTTCACCGTTTATGAATCCTTTTCGGTAGGTTTCCCATTGAATTAAAGCTGCGCAAATGTCGCCTGTCTTAAATTTCGAATGAGAACCGGATTTGGGCAGATTAATCTGAAGGGGAATATTCTCATCTATGGGGATAAGATATTCTTTATTTTTTCTTTTGTTGTATCTTCCTACAATTTTTTTGATTCCTCTATCAATTATGGCGGTGACCATACCTTCACGGCTCCCCCATCTGGGGCCGTCATCTAGAATTCTAACCCTCACTTTATCCTTATGAAATGCTCCTGAGAGATGTCCGGCATTTATATAAACGTCTTTCTCGTCTGTATCTTCGGGAATTAAAAAGGCGTAGCCGTATTTGCTGAAAGTAATTGTGCCGTCTATTGTTTTGTAATCTTTAGTGTCGGGGACCGTATATCTTCTGCTCCTTAGTTTTATGATCTTTCCTTCGGATCTCAGCTCTCTGATAATATCTTTTAAGAGTTTCTTTTCCTTTCTTCTAATAGAAAGAATTTTTTCAAGAGTTTTATAATTAAGCGAGCTTTTAGATCCGGATATAATCTTTAGAATATTATTTTTATTTAATTTTTTAGATAACATCTGTTCGGTTTCTATATTTGTATGCAGAATGATGTGCCCGATTTTTTGGAACTTGCAACAGTAATTTTGCCGTTATGAGCCTCTACTATCTTTTTACATAT
>CAYYBZ010000374.1:0-2513 GCA_964470285.1 uncultured Oligoflexia bacterium | reverse complement strand
ATAAGAGAAAGAAATCAAACGCGGGCGCTGACCGAACTTATAGCCCTTGTCGTGTATCTTTTTATTTCTTCATCACCCGATTTTAAAGATATTTTTTTTAAAGGAGTAATCGCTTCCTTTGTTCCTATTCTTCCGAGTGAGAAAATAGCATTGATTTTCACTTCCCTGTCCTCGTCTTCCAACCTGCCTGAAAGCCTTTCAATGCTTTCACGGGTTTTAAGCTCTCCTAAAATAAATGCAATCTGCCTTCTTAAATCGACGTTATTATTTTCGGCCGCAACATATAGAAGTTTGCACGCATCTTTGTTAGTAGAGAGCGAGGGATAGAAAGCTATTGGTACTGCCAGCTGATATTTCCCCTGGGTTAAAGCTTCAATAAGCGTCAAAAGAGCCTTCTTATCACCGATATTGGAAAGAGCCTGAGCCGAACTTATTACAACACTTATGGATTCATCTTTTAAAACCCTCTCCATAAGATGGAAAACCGCTCTCTTGTTCCCTATTTCACCAAGAGCCCTGGCTGCTTCCTGCCTGACCTTGGATTCAGAATCCCTAAGGGCAATTAAAAGATGATCAACATCTTCAACTGTTCCGAAAGTACCCAGATACTCGCATGCCTTTTGCCTTATGAGAGGATCGAAATCTGTAAGACCTAAAATGAGATTTTCCACCCTTCTTTTCTGTTTTAGCTTTGAAGCCAGAGTGAGCTTATCTTTTCGCGGCTGTTCTTCCTTTTTTGGAGTAATTTTTTTAATTGTTTTTTTAACCTTTTTATAAGCAAGGTTAACTATTTTAGAGCTTCTTTCATTCTGCCTCTCTATGAGATTATGCCACTTTTTGATATCAGTCTGATTATTATAGAAAAAAGGAGTCAGTTTGTTGTTTTCAAAATAATTGAAAAACTCTATATAGTTTTGAACCAGTCTTACGTAATCTTCCGGATCTTTTTCAAAAGAGCCGTCTGACTCCACAAGATCAAGTATTTCCTGAACGGTAATCTGTCTTAATTTGACCGCAAATTCATCTAAACTTTTGATTGTAAAGAAACTGAATTCCTCTCCCTTATGAAGCATATTATTTTTAATAAAGAGCTGATTAAAGAATTTTTCAACAAAAATGTAATCATCTGCCATTCTTAGGGATGTGAAATAGCTTATCAGCCTATAATCAAATGAAAGCTCACCTGATTTAAGAGGGAACTCATCTTCACCGTGATAAAACATCTTGCCCAGATACTGTTCGATGGAAATGTCAATGGCTCCCCTTTTCATAAATGTTTCAACATCTCTTAGAAGTAAAGATTGCTCGGAATGAAACAGCATTGAACGGGGATCAACCCTTTTCCTGTAATAATCGTTAATTAGATAATCATAGAGCTCTCTGACGGTCATCTGGCTCCAGGCCTTCTCAACCATTTCAGAATCATATGCAAGCCAAACAATTTCAATATCCATTATTTAAGATCCTTTTTATTGGAGAATCTTTTTAATACTTCCTTATAATATATATCATGGCAAGAAAAAACCAGTTGTCTTGAATTTTCATCTTTTATATGCAGGCTTAATTCAAGCATCTTTTGAGGTTTTAATTCATTAAGTTTCTCTGCCCATTCAATGGCGCTTACACCCATTGAAGTGAAATATTCATCTATTCCAATATCTTCTATTTCTACAGTACTTTCAAGTCTGTACAAATCAAAATGATAAAGAGGAATTTTTCCTGTGTATTCGTTTATTATCGTAAACGTCGGAGATCTTACGTACTGATTATCAGGTATTCCAAGGCCTTTAGCTAATCCCTGTATAAAAACTGTTTTACCCGCTCCAAGATCACCTGTAAGTCCTAAAATTTCTCCACCCTTAAATAATCGCCCAAGTCTTTTACCCAGATTTTCAGTGCTGTTTTTTGAGTTAGAATATACTTTAAAAACCAATCTATAATTCCTCGATTTTTCTTAGTTTTTTACCGGGATAAAGTGTTTTACTTATATCTGTAAGTTTATTAACAAGATCGCTTGCCAGAATTCCCCTCTCCCCTTTTTGAGCAACGATGAGATCACCTAACAGACCGTGGTTAAATACAGCGGACACAACCGCCTTTCTAAAATCTTTTTGTTGCCCTACATATGAGGCCATCAAACCTGTCAGAACATCACCCATTCCGGCTGTCGACATACCGGGATTTCCGGTTGAATTTATAAAAACAGAGCCGTCCGGAAATCCTACAAGACTTCTATAGCCTTTTAGGACTATAGATATCCGGTGTTTTTTAACAAAATTTCTAACCGCTTTTAATCGGTCTTTTTGAATTTCTTTTGTTTTTACTCCTGTCAGTCTTTCCATTTCACCTGGATGAGGGGTAAAAACAACATTTTCCCTGCCCTTAATTTTTTTTAGCCGGCCGGCTATCGAGTTTAATCCGTCTGCATCGACTATTACCGGCATATCGGTTTCATTAATCAGCTTAAATATTAAATCACCCATAACCTGACTGCTCATTACACCGGGACCCAC
>CAYYBZ010000373.1:0-2530 GCA_964470285.1 uncultured Oligoflexia bacterium | reverse complement strand
CTAAGGGTTGTCTGTTTTTTTCTGTTCATTTATTATTTTCTGTTTGTCTTTTTAGCAGACTGCTTCCCGCTTTGTTTTCTTTAACAAGACAGACAAGCCCAGTTTCGTTTAATATTTGCAAATAGTTTTCAACAGTTCGGTTATCCAAACCAATATGTTTTGATATACTGTTTCGATTCAATTGTCCAGGAGGAATGGTTGCCAAGTATGATAGTATTTTCCGAAAATTTACCAGATTTTCTGTTTTAAGTTTATAGAAATTTGAAATATCTTCATAGATCGTTTTATCGATAACATTCAATATCTTTTGATGATAAATTGCTTCATCTTCAAACACAAAGGGATAATATCCATTCTCGAGATATTCGAGAAAAAGCCCTTTAATTCTCTCAAAATGTAACAACTGCTCCGTTAGCGCCTCAGGCTTTTCCAGCAAATCACTAAAGCTGGTCACTGAAATTGTGGCGCCCAGTCTGAACTCAAGATACTCTCTAAAGGACATGCCGTTGAGCCTAAATAATCTTCCCCGTTTTGAAAGATCATATGTTCCTCGGATTAAGTCCATACTCGAGCTTCCGGAAAAGACGATATTGATATCCGGATATGAATCATAGATATTCTTTAGTTCTTGATCCCAATTTTGATATTTGTGAACCTCATCCAGGAATATATATCGGATCCCCTCAATTTGATAGAAATCGTCTACAAAATCAATGAGGTTGACTCGTGTGAAATAGATATTATCCAAGGACAAATAGATGCAACGGATTTTATCCTCAATTTTATCATTGATATACTGAAGCAGCAGCGTCGTCTTTCCGGTACCTCGAGGTCCAACAAGCCCCGTTAAGCGGCTATCAGTATTAAATGATTTGTATAAATAACGATGCATGCTGTAGTTAGTATTTTGAAGCAATCTTCTGTAAATTGCTTTAAAAAGTCTTCTTTGTTCTCCTTTAGTGAAAGAAGTATATCTTTAATATCATCAAAAGTAAGCATAACCCCAATATCCTTAAGCTTTTTTCCAATGCACTCATCTTTGGTATAAATCAACATCTCTGTAATGGCTGGATTGGCATGGGTTATGTTTCCATTGCATTTATCGAGAAGTAATATTCCGTCATCTGCGGTCTCAAAAAGGCGCCTATAGCGTTCTTCAGACTCTGTCAATAATTCTTCTAATAGCTTACGCTCAGTAACGTCTTTAAAAGCCAGAAGAATTATCTTCTCTTTTCCAAGGGCTCTTTCAATTTGCCGGGCATTTAAAAGCATGATGCGTTTCCCGATTATAGAAAATTCGTGCTCAACTTCATAGTTGTCGAATGTTTTTTTTTTTCGGGAAGGAGTGTTTCCAGCAATTTTCTCAGTTTAGGAATATCCCATTGGCGATTTCCCAACTCATAGATATGCTTTCCAATGGTTTCATGGGAACTTACCTTAAAGAACTTATAGAATGAACAGCTGGCTTTTACTACTCTTAAATCTTGATCCAGAACAAGTAAAGGTTCACGCACAGTGTTGATAATATTTTCTGATAATTGACTTACTTCATCCAATTTCGTGTTTCTCGAATCAAGTTTTTGCTTTGCTTTCCGGCGGATCTCAGCAGCTTTATCACGATTTGTTTTTTTCATTATGCGACTCCTATTTCAACTAAGTTTCAGCAGACTGGAGCTCAAGCTTTTTCCCGGACTTCCGAATGCGACAAATGGCACTATAACGGCATTAGCAAAAGTGAAATTGTATGTCTCAGACCATGCTCCTCGGTTGCCTTGACTATCCTTGCACCGAACCTTCCAATAATATTCGCCCTCATCCAAATCGTTTGCGAGTGTATAGGAAAAGTTCGTTAAATCATCTCTATGCATAACTGAGTTACTAAATTTTCTGGTACTGGCAACCCATAACTCATAATTCTCTGTCCCGCTCACATCTGACCACTCAAAATCAAGCGTGTTTTTACTAATCACTAATCCATCATCAGGTGTCAATAAACTGGGCTGGAAACGCGCCGGCACCCAGGAAACGCTAACCTCGGTTGTTTTGCCTGCCTCAACTGTTATAATATTTTTGCTGCCCCTGCCCAGAATATCACCATCACTGGTATAACCATAAACCAAAACAGAATATTCGCCTGGTTCCAGCTTTTCAATTGTCACATAAAACGAATTCCCTGTTTTTGTATAAGTATCATCATTAATGGTTTCATTACCCTTTTTAAGAATACATTGCACACTCATGAGAGATTCTGCCGCCTTTGCCAGTGTATTCATTTGTTGTTCGGTTTGGAATTGTATAGTTAGCTGACCGTACTTGACTTCGGGCTCAAAAACCTGACATGCAAATAAAACGATAATTATAAACAGGCAAACATAAATAGCCGGTCTTCTTTCAAATTTCTTTAATTGCATTTTAAATGTCTCCCGGAATGTCAAATGAAATTGAACCTGTACTGGGTTCATCTTCACTGCCTTGCGTGAAAAAATAAACGACCCCTTCGATGGCACCGGCACCCATCAAATACCACGGC
>CAYYBZ010000372.1:0-2549 GCA_964470285.1 uncultured Oligoflexia bacterium | reverse complement strand
AGCGGGATCATCCTTAATATCAACGTTTTTAAAAAAGCATCCGGCTGAAGGAAGAGGTTTTACCATTTTGCTTTCTCTTTCTGAGATTATTTTTTTTATCTTGCTTTCAATTCTTTGCGGTTCACCCTTTTTAAGCTTAATTTTTAACGAGGTAATGAAAGTCTCTTCCTTCCTGTAGCCTTTTTTGATAATTTCAAATTTCCTGTAAGAAAATTCTATTTCATCATGCTTCAGGAAAACTTCATTACCGTTTTCATTTAATACGCCTATTTCGGTTATCAATTCTCCTATAGCATGGCCATAAGCTCCCGCATTTCCAAAAACAGCCCCTCCGGTTGTTCCGTATATGCCTGCCATAAATTCGAGACCAGCAAGACTTTCTTTTAATGTAAACTCAAGCAAATTTTCTAAAGGAAGCCCGGATCCGCATGAAACAGTTTCCCCCTGCCTTTTTAAAAACTTAATTTCATTCTTAACCACAATTCCCCTGTAACCGTTATCTGAAACCAGAATATTGCTTCCACCTCCAAGAATAAATACCGGTAAAGAATATTTTTTGGAGATTTCATAGATAGGACTTATTTGGGATTTGTCATCTACGGTAATTAAGACATCTGCGGGCCCGCCGGTATTGAAAGTAGTATACGGCGCCAGGGTTTCATTGAATTTAGCCCCCTTACCGAAAACTTTATTAATTTTCCGCTTTATTTCTTCATTGATCATAGACATATTGGTGCCGGAGGTCGGACTTGAACCGACAAGGGGTTTAAAGCCCCGCGGGATTTTGAGTCCCGTGTGTTTGCCAATTTCACCACTCCGGCATTTATTTATCTATTAAAAATATTGTTTGATCTGTCGTGGTGGAAATTAATCGTTAAATCTCCACCATTAAGAAAGCAACGTTTTTTACCAATAGATGCCTGAATTTACATAAAAAAAATGTATTGTCAATGTATGCCGGCATTTTTGAAGAATTACAATTTACAAATTAGTCATTATACGGTCATCATCCTGATGATATTGAAAAAAGCGGAATAAATGTTATCTACGGCAGCCCCGCATTTATCGATTCCCATACCCTACAGTTAAACGGAAGAACATTGACATCGAAATATTTTTTAATTTGCACCTGACTCAATTATCATTCTAGGTGGAGGTCCTATTGGAATTGAACTCGGTCAGGCACTTAACAGGCTTGGAACCAAAGTAAAAATAGTAGAATTGGCCGATAGAATTTTGTTTAAGGAAGATCCGGAACTGGTCGGGATCATTGGTGATATCCTTGTAGCTGAGGGAGCGGAGATTCATACCTCGACAGAATTAAAGTTCAGCGGTTGAATTTTGAAAGTCTAGACCGCGCCAGAACTGACATTGAAACGGAAGGTAGGGCCAAAGTAATTACAGATTTAAAAGGCAGAATACTCGGAGCGCATTTTCTTGGTGCAAATGCGGGTGATTTGATTCATGAAGCACAAATTTTAAAAACCTTAAACATTAAAATTTCAAAAATTAAATCTGTAATACATGTCTACCCTTCATTTGCCGACATTACCAGAAAACTGGGAAAAGCCGACTACCTTGAAAGAGTAAACAGAAGTAAAATTGTCAAATTTCTAAAATGGCTGTTTATCCCAAAAAAGTGATATATGCAACTTATTGAAAAAATTGTTGTTAATTTCATAAAAAGCCATTTATAATATATAGAAATTGCTTATTGTATAATTTCTAAACACGGGTGGTTATTTATGAAGGTTGCAAGGTACGCTTTATTGATCTTAATAACCTTGTCTTTTTTATGGTCTACCGACGCCCTTTCACAGAAAAAAGAAGACGAAAAGGAAGGAAGCTTCAGTATTGAGGGAGTTGAAGTTATTCAAAACCGTCTTTTCCAAAAAAGACTCAGGCATGAGTTAAGTGTTTCAGGCGGAGTACTTTACGATAATGCCTTTGTTTTTTATGAAATAATCCCGATACAATACACATTTCACTTAAGAGAAAGCATAGGCTTTGAGGCAACCGCTGCTTTCGCCTTCGGCCAGACAAAAGGTCTCGTTGACAGTTTAAGAGAACCGCCTATCGGAGTTGATGTGAAGGTAGAAAAGATCAAAAGATATTACATGGGTAATTTTGTATGGAGCCCTATATATGGAAAATTCAATATCTTCGCATCATATATATTCCATTTCGATTTTTACCTTACAACGGGCTTCGGCATGATGGATAATCTTGTAACCGTTGACAACACAAAGGCAAGGCACTTTGCCTTCAACATAGGAGCCGGTTTGCGAATTTTCATGAACGACTATATTGCAGTTAGAATAGATTTTAGAAATTATACCTGGAAGGAAGGAGCGCCCTTTAATGACACAGTAAACAACAGAATACTTTCAGCCGGCGCTTCATTTTTCTGGCCCATGAAAAATAGAAACTAATAGGATGGAATATTTCTTATGAAATTATTTTTTATCAAAGTTATATCGATCGCAATATTAGGGGCATTTCTTTTAACGGGATGCGCGTCAAAAGAAAAACGTGACGATTTAAAATCC
>CAYYBZ010000371.1:0-2567 GCA_964470285.1 uncultured Oligoflexia bacterium | reverse complement strand
TTGAGTCCTTGCTCCTGTATTTTCCTCTTTTCCAGTTTGTATCCGAATCCGATTTTGAGTTTATCGGCTTTCTTAAATGCCGGTAGCTCTTTTTATTTTTTTTATTTCGCTTTTTATAAACAACAGTCCCGGGTTTTTTTATTTTACCCGGAGAAGAAATATTCAGAGGTTTTAACTTTCCATCGTTTCCGGAGATAAAATATTTTCCGCCAAAAACTTTGATTTTATATTCCCTGCCGTTTCTTTTTACGTTCGCAGTGAAATAGCTGTTGCTGGTTCCGGGTATTGTTTTTCTTTCAATTTTTTGTGGTTCAAAACCGGCTTTAGTCAAATCATTTGCAATTTGTTCTTTACCGGAATAAGCGAAAATTAGCGCCGGGAATATTAAAATAGTGACTATGTATAGAGTAAGTCGGCTAAATATTTTGTCTTGTTTTTTCATACACTTACCAAAGCTTTTAAGGCCCCGCTGTAGTTTATTGCAACATTCATTCCATAAAATATACACATAACTAGCTGTATTTATAGCAATATTATTGACTGCTATTTTATAAGATACGCAAAATGCTAATAAACTGCGCAAAAATTGCGCAATAACGTGACTATAGGAAAAGGGCTAAATTTTAAGTACTTACTTTAAATTTACCCCTAAAGTTTTGACACATTATCAAATCTCATATAGATATAAATATACCATGGAAACTATGCGGAAAAACGATAAGAGAGAACATCCCAGAATTGATGCAAAAATAAAGGTCGTATTCAGATCAATGGGTGACTTTATCGAGGAATATACCAAGAACATTTCAAGGGGCGGTATTTTTCTTAAGACAGATAAACTTTTGGATCCGAATGCGCAAATCGAGCTGCAGTTGATGTTTCCTAATTCCAAAAAAGAACACCGTATTTTAGGAAGAGTAAAGAGACTTGTTGTAATGACTGATCCCGATAATGAAGAAAAGCAGATATTCGGGGTTGGAATTCATTTCATTAAACTTGAAAACCATACACTTAAAGCGATTGATGATCTTTACAATAAGTACAAACCGAAAGTTGGATAATTAAATTATTTAAGAGGTTGATCCCATTAATTACCTTTCCAGAAACCTTCTTATTCACATATCTCTTATTCTCCTCGCACTGCTGTTTCTTGTATCAATAAAATTCTATCAATCGGAGTTGCGAAACAGAAGAGCGGAGGAAATAGACAAGAACAATTCGCTGGCCCGCGATATAGCAAGCATGGTATCGAAGGGGTTCGTTAAGCGGGATATAACAAAAAGCGTTGAGAATATAGGAAATTACAACAAAGACGGTTCAATCCTTTATGCGATTTTCTTCGATTCAAATGAACAGTTTCTTGGTGGATTTACAAATACGGGGAATGAAGCCAAAAAGATTCTCTCAAAAATGGGTTATAGCAAAGACAGTATTTCCGATTTCATGAAAAGGATGCTTAAAGCCGATTTATCCATGTTCAAAAAGCAACTGGATTTCATGAAAATAAAATTTGTGAAAAGAGGAAGGCCCGACAGTGAAATGCTCGGCGGTGTTAGAATTGCAGTTGCCATGCCCTTTAGCTTTATAGAAAGGTTTTTTCTCTATCATCCCAATATACACAACAAAATCGCTCTGTCTTTTGTTTTTCTGATAATACTTAATTATTTGATAGGACTCAAAAGGGGGCAGGCTCGAAAAAGATCACCCAAAAAGATTAAGTCGATTCCTAAGGAACCAATGTCCAAAATAGAAGCCTCGGTCGAATCGAGCGATCCCGATGAACATACGCCCGCACAGGATGAAGAAATTACTTCACCCGAAAATCAGGGCGCCGACCTTCTTTCAATGGAAATAGATAATAGCTATAAAGCTTCCAGTACCCAGGAATTTACGCAGGAAGATTTGGACAAAGCGGACAAAGACGGATGGATAAACATATTCAACGGTTGGGACCTGGATGACTGGGACACAAAAGGCCGGTGGTATGTAAGCAACAATATGGTCGTAGGATCTCCATGGCAGGCAAGCCTTGTTAGAACAGATTTAGAAAATAACAATTACGACCTCGAGTTCAAATTTAAGAAAGTGACGGGAACCGACGGATGTGTCGTTATTTTTACCCACGCCGGCGGCGGCGGGGGAGCGTGACATGGCGGGCGCCGCGCGCAAAAGAAAGCGACGGCCGTGTGGACCGTCGCCCTCCCTCACCTCATTCTCGTTCCGGCTCTCTCGCCCTCCGGCATCCTCTTCCTCCCGGATGGACCTGCGTGTCTCACGCCACGGCGTCCGGGTCGAACGCGATGGCGATGTCGAAGCCTCCCTGCTCCGCGTCGCGCTGCTCGTCTACGGGGGTGCACCGCACGACGTGACCGACGCGGTCGAACCCGCGCTCGTTCCCGTGGGCGGGGAACATCACCATGACCTTCTCGTCCATCTCGAACCGGGCCCCGGTCGTGGCCGACAGGCCGGTCTCCGAGATGTCGCGGGCGGTGATCGAGCAGATGGGGTACCGCATGTCGGCGGCGTCGCGGTTGCGACGCACGGCGGTCAGCTCGGCCTCGAACGCG
>CAYYBZ010000370.1:0-2578 GCA_964470285.1 uncultured Oligoflexia bacterium | reverse complement strand
CACTTTATCTTTGCCAGGAAGGAGTCCTAGAAAAACCCGTTCTATATCTTTCAGAATATTTCAAAAAGCATCGAGAAGTCTATTTTTCGATGCTTGATGAATATAGGAGAGGAAATGTCCTGTCATGGTTTGAGTTCTTTTTAAAGGGGGTTGTTACCGTTGCCAAAGAGGCGATTAAGACTTCAGATAAAATCATAGATTTGAGGGAAAAAGATTTAAGTAAGGTCTCCCAGTTAGGTAGAGCCAGTAAAAACGCTATCACACTACTAAAGAATCTATACAAACTTCCTATTATCAATGTAAGAAAAATTGAAGAGTTTACCAATCTATCAAGGGAGGCGGCCAACAGGCTTGTAAAAAGATTTATGAGACTTGGGATTTTGTCTCCAAAATCTAAAACCAAGAAATATGGCAGACTCTTTGTTTATAAAGAATATTTAGATTTATTCAATTAGCAATTTCCCTTCTTCTCAACGCACAAAAAGTGCACACAGTAAAGGGTTAGTTAGATATCCTTCTGCGTAACCTTTAAAAAAATATCTCAAATCAGCTCTTCTTTGAGCCCCTTTGTTTCGTTTTCGTCTATTTTTTTACCTTGAACGGTTTGTGATTCAGCTTCACCCAAAAGGTGTTTTGGCAGAAAAAAGAAGTTAGCTATCATTGTCGGTATTACCGCACTGGCAATTACAACGGTAACAAGAATTGAGTATTGCGTCTGGTTTATTATCCCGTGAGAAAAACCGTAAAGAGAAGAAATTGTTCCAAAGGTCAGTCCGGTTGACATCATGAGTGTGTAATAATATCTCTCGTTTCTGTCTTTTCTGAATTTTGCAATTATCGGATATAACCCTATAATTTTTGTCATTACCTTGCCAAGAAACAGAATTATAAGAAAAAGAGGGGCGGTTAAAAGGGAAGGCAATGAAACAAGGGAACCTGCTCTTATGAAATAAAATGGGCTTGCAAAACCTATTGTCAATGTTCGTATTCTGCGAATAAAGGCATTATCCCTTCCCAATGCTTTAGAGAGTACCATTCCAGCGAGATACGCGGGCAATACCGCTTCACTTCCTGACCAAATCGCAAGTGCTCCGAGTCCGAATAAAATGAAAAGCACCCATTTTGTTCTGAATGCAACGGTTTTAAAAGCATAATGATTGACTAGCCTAGGTGTTAAAAAAGGAAGAGCAAACAGTGCAAGTACGCTTACGGCAACAAATACTAATGTCTTCCATGTAAACGGTGCAAATATGAAGCTTAAGGCAATTACGGTGCCCAAATCGTTTACAAAGCAGGCCCCGAGTATGCCTTTGCCGTATTCGTTCCTGTTGAACCCCTTTTCAAGCATTACCGCATAAACGACTGCCATTGAAGTTGTGGATAATGCTATCCCCCCTAAAAGGCTTGACTGATTCGACCATTGAAGGACAAATTTTGCAATTAATGTACAGCCCAGAAACGGAGCGAAAAATCCCATAGCACCTACGATAAGCACTTCCTTTAATTTAGTTTTAATAACGCTTGGCTCAAGTTCCGTCCCTGCCAAAAACGTCAAAAGAATCGCCCCTGTACTTGCCAGAAAAGTAAGCCACGATTCGTTTGAACCCATCGCATTTTGTCCCAGCAGATACACAAGTAGTCCTGCTGCAGCTATCCCGACAATTATTTCCATAAGGGCGTTAGATACTCTGAGAAATGAAGATAAAAAAATCGAGATTAGCGCTAATCCCATCCATAAAGCGGCTATAGTAAATGCATGTTCCATAAGGCAAAATCCTCCGCGGATAAAACGATTTTGGTAAAGACAATGAATATAGGTGAAATTGAGGTTTACGGATGCGGCATATAAACTCCTTTTCCCAAAGCAAATAGAAAATAGGAGTTATTAGCCAACTATAGGCGGTTAACGGGGAACTCCATCCCCTTTTAAACTAGAAATGTACCAGAACTGGATTGTTAATCAACAATTTATTTTTATCAATAAGTTCAAGATAATCTCCGACTACTTTTTGAAGTCAATAATATACGTAATGTAGTCATAAGCTAATTTTTTACTGCGTTTTGAGAATTTGAAATTTCAAGCATAAAAAAACTGCAAATTTTTGATTTTTTCCTGATTAATCTTTCCATTTGAACTTTCAGGATTATTTTGCTATAACGCCTACTTACTTTACTAATTGTATATGTCATGTGTCATATGACACGTGTCACATGACATATAAAAAATTTGTAAAACAAATTTTTTCTGGGGCTGTAGCTCAGTTGGGAGAGCGCTTGAATGGCATTCAAGAGGTCGACGGTTCGAGACCGTTCAGCTCCAGATGTAAAAAGCCCAGCCAAGAAGGCTGGGCTTTTTACATTTTGAAACAAAACAGGGTCGAACTGTCGGCCTTCTATTGATGCCATGAAGAGGTACACTCGTTACGGACTCATCTCAAAAGACCCTCAGCCGGTTCGGCTCCTTTGAGTGATTCCGTACACTCATGGGTTCGAGACCGTTCAGCTCCAGTCTTCGCCCCGTTTCGCATGGCTGGCGCTACGAAGCGGGCTTTTTATTGCTCAAATTTTTTCTTACAAA
>CAYYBZ010000369.1:0-2612 GCA_964470285.1 uncultured Oligoflexia bacterium | reverse complement strand
AAAGCTATGCCTGGAGCTTAAGAGCTTCAAATACTATATTCTTGCATACAGAAATCTCGGTATTTTCTATGAAAACGCCGTTAATAGGATTTTGAAAGATGTCGTAAAATACACAAAACCGAAATGGGCAATATTAACGGGTAAATTCAGCACGCGCGGGGGCATTTCTACCGAGATAAGAACAACGTTCGGTAAAATACCCGAAAATCTGAAATAACCATAAATTTCTAATCTGCTATTTCCTTTAAAAATTTATACGTTATATGACTTTTATTCTCGATATATCTTACGTAAACACCGTATTTATTACCCTGAGACGATGAAAGAATGATCTGGGGAAAAGTACACAGCATATTACTGTTATCCTCGGGTGGAAGTATCTGCCTTAAATCGCCTGAGTGGTAAGGCTGAAAAAATATCCTCTTGCCGACATTCAAAAGATAATAGGGTCTCATCTCGGTATCCAGCACGCTTTGAATTATTCTGAGTCTTTCCGGATAGTAAATATGCATTTTGGGATACCAGCTGGGTTTTTCGGCACCAAATTCGTAGAGATATGCAGTGTAAGCGTCTTTTTCTTTTCTCATTTTTGTAAGATAATAAATTGAGCTTACTTTTGAACCTTTTTCCGGTGCAAATCGCTGAAGGATAGATATATCCTGCACGCTGTCAGTAATTCCTTTTATAGCCTTTACTTCCTGTGTTAGCTGAGAGCCTATTAAATCGTAGACAAAGTAAAAAATCTGGCTTCCCATATTGATTGCTACGTTAAGCTTGGAAGACGAATCAACTAAAAGACTGTACTTTCCTGACTTGGTCATTGTACCGGGGATTTCCGCTATTCTCTTTTTTGTGGCTCTCTCTCCTTTTTTGGGAACCTTTAAAACATAAAAAGACGTATTGCCCTTCATTCTTACGGTTGTTAAGAAAAGAAAAAGATTCCCCTCCTTATCGGTAAATGAAGGTTCCAGTATCTGGTAGTTTTGCAATCCGGTAGGTATTTTTTTGGGATTTCCCTGGGGTTCAGCCTCATTGAGCATTAATGCATAGATACTGGCGCCCTGCTTCCATATCAAATGAACAATATTCTGCATAAAATCGTTTATTGCGGAAATTTTTATTCCGCCGATCTGTACATGAGACTGCCAGACCCTTTTGGAGTATTCAATAACTTCAGGGTTTTTGGCATTGTTTTCCATAAAATAGACATCGTATTTCTGTGCCTTGTTTATCCAAACTGTTTTTAAATTGCTCTGTGCAATTTTGTCATACTCCCACTGGGAAAATGCATAAATAAGATTAGCTCTGTTTATCTTTACGGAAACAGGCTTAGATTTAACTTCAAGGCCCTTTGAATTGTAGATCGCATAAAAACTGTAAGTTCCTGTTTTAATATTTCCGAAAAGATTTAACAGATCACCGGAGTATATCCTGCTCTGCTTGGGATTAATTGTTATTAATTGTGAAACCTTCGTTTCGGGTTTTACTCCACCGGTTTTACCATAAGGGACGAAAAAGCTCGATTTTGTTGCCTTTTCGTTTCCCTTTTGCAGATAGAAAATAAGAGATTCATTCGTTTTGGTAACTTCTTCTATTTCATGACCTGAATCGCCGTTATTTGTTATAACTGCCCGGAAAGGGATGGACTCACCTCTGACGGCTTTTGTGTTTTCTAATTTCAGTTCCAGCGATATTTTTGGAAGTCTGAGAACTTCACCTTTTGACTGTTCGGCATTTAAAATGTTGGAAAAAGATACAGTTAAAAATATGATTATAAAAAGAGAAGTTATTCTTATGGTCATGCATATCTCCTTGTTATTTTGGCTATTTAGATAGCATTGTAATTGCAAATAGGCTTAACGGCAAGTTTATAGGAATTATAACTAAGTGCATAATCGGGGATTAAACATTTAAGACATTACATGTCACGGTTTTATCCACGCCTTCAATGCTTTGAATTTCATCCATCACGATTTTAGCCAGTCGGTTGTAATCCCCGGTTTCAATAACAGCGATAAGGTCGTAAGGACCTGCAACTGCGTCGACAGTTTGAACATCGTCAATAACTGTAACAATTTCCTTAATCTGTTTTGAAGTGCCTGCCTGACAGCTGATTAAAACGTATGCCTGTGCAGCCATTTAAACCTCCCTTAAGGTTTACAGTTTGGAAGACTATAGCAAAACCACCGTTCAAATGCAAAGCAACCTGAACGTATCAAAATTGCCTTTATCTTGCATTTAGACTAGAATTTTTGTTTATGTTTAGGAAATATTTGACCGTTTGCCTATTAATCCTTATTACAAGCTGCGCCTCAAAAATACCGCCAAGCCCCTGGTTGACAATAAATCCTGAGAAATGGAACAAACCGGCAGGCATTTTAGTAAATGATTCTAAAATCCCGCTTCCCAAAGCCGATCTTAATAAGCAAGGAATCGGAAATAAACAGAGAATAGATAATCTCTTCGACCGCTGGACATTGAATCAGGAATTTAAAAGACCTTTTGTACACTATGCAGATATCACAAAAGAATGTAAGGGCAGCATTGATATTGAATTCGCTTTTACCCCGAATGAGTGGGAGGATACTGAAAACAGGCTTAATTATTATATC
>CAYYBZ010000368.1:364-2613 GCA_964470285.1 uncultured Oligoflexia bacterium | reverse complement strand
AATGATCTTGATTCCGATGTTTTTGTATGAGTATATTGGCCTCCCTGAGATCTGAGCTTTCTTTTTAAATCCCAAGCCTTTGATTTAATTAATTTGGCAGCTTCCAAAGGCGGTTTTTCACCGACAACTCTTTTTACATACTCTCTGAATTTAGCCGCAAATTGCTCGCGCAGATTTTTGTCCTTAAAGAAATTTATTTCTCCTTCATATCGGCTGCTGAATTCATAGTTTATTTCTTCTATGGCAGAAATGAATTCCTCAAAGCTTAAGATTTCAGCGTATCTCTGCACAACTTTTAACAGACCCGTATCACTGAGTTTCATTTTTCTACTCGAATGTTCGTCGTAAGGGTAGCCCTTATCATCGAAATAGTGTTCATAGCGGCTTATAATTCTTTCTGCTTCCTTGGCTGCTTCACCGGCATCCTCACCTGTCGTTTGTTTGGAAAGATATTCTATCCTCTGTTTATAGCTCAGATTGTAATTATTACCTGAAAACAACAAAAATTCTCTGAAGGCATCAACTTCGATTTTTCTCATACAGTCGTCCAAATATTTTTCAACATATTCTCTTGCCTTATCTTCGGGGAAAAGTCTTATCCAGGCTACTGTTGAAGTTTTAAAATAGCTTTCAAGATCTCTCCTTTGTAAGTTCTCAGGATTCCTGTCGAGGGGTTTTTTAAGTTTAAAATCATCTTCCAAATCCCAGTTCAGACTCTTTATTCTGTGTTTGTCCTCATTGAGCCAGTCAATATATGAATCAAGACCGTCAAAAAGTTTTTCAGGGGGTCTAAACCTTTCAATCTGTGCTGCAAAATCCGTTTCCCACCATAAATCAACTATTCTTTCCTTAAGATTACCTTTAAACTTAAAAAGCCTTTCATTGTTTCTTTCAATTTCTTTTATAACCAAAAGTACTTCCTTTAATATCGTTGTATCCGTAATGCTGAGCGGTACATTAAAAATCTGTATGAACAGATGATCTGCGGGAATTGTCGGGGCGAATTCCGGATAGCCGAAAGACTCAATGATTGCACGGCGCGTATCAAGCAAATCTTTCGAAAGTTCTACCCTTTCAAGCCTTAGCTGATTTTTGTGCTCTTCCGTGGAAAGCTCAGATGAAAGCTTTTCTTTTCTTTGAGAGATTTCTTTTTCAAAATATTCTTTTATCGGATCTAACTTTTCTATTCTTTTTTTATCATATTTGAGCGGCTTAGATTCTTTTGACTGCTCCCCGGTTTTAATTATTCCTTCTCTTCTTAGTCTTTTTATAAGTTCTTCGAGTTCCTGTGCTCTCACATCTGGGGAGGGATGAGTGCTCATAATGCTGAAAACAACGTCAGGATTTTTTATCCCGCTCTTTTCAAAGAGCATTAACCATAGCCTTACCGCTTCATATGGGTTGTACCCTCTCTTTGCCATTCTTATTAAAGAGCCTCTGTCAGCTTCATACTCAGCCTGCTGGCTGTAAAACATCTTGGCTCTCCAATGTCTGTTTTCTGCTTCCTTTTCTTTTGTATCCTTGTTTAGGAAATGTGTTATTTCATGCTCTATAACGCTTACTAACTGGTCCTCGCTTCCAACTTCAAGAAGCAGTCCCTTATTTACGTAACAGTAAAGTACGCTTTGCCTTTCAAATACAAATGCATTGAAGTTCGGATCATTTACTATTTTTACAACTACTTTGGGAGGTCTTTGGGTTCTCTGAGACGCTTTTTCAGGCTGACTGGATTCGATGTAGTCAAATGCCTGGTCTACGAGTTTATTGACGTATTCATTAAGTTCCGTATCATTAATTTTGTGAATTCTGTCATATTGTGGACTTAAAATCGCCTCGGTGGCATTCATAAACCTGTCAGCAGATGACGCTGGAGGAGGAATTCTGTCAAGCTCTATAGGCTTTTGAGAGTAAGCAGGAAAAGGCGCTATTTCTACTACTAGAATGACTAGTAATATTAAATATTTCTTTATTTTTACTGCCTTCAACACTATTCTGGCCTTCCTCCATGTGAATATTCAAATATCACTGCAAAAAGCACACCATAAAATCTAGCGTTAAATGTGAAAATAACTCTGATAAATCAGATAGTTACATTAAGAAATCAAGGGAAGAGACCTTAATGGGACATATGGAAATGAGAAGCGCGAAATCTTTGCAGCATATAAGTTATCTTAACCATCCTTGACACAAATATTGAAAGATGATAAATGACGCAAGTGCTAAGAAAAATTTAAGGAGAAATTATGAAT
>CAYYBZ010000368.1:0-354 GCA_964470285.1 uncultured Oligoflexia bacterium | reverse complement strand
CCCGTTTTGTAACCTTATTTTCATTAATATTAATGATGACATTCGTTGTTAAAACTGCTTTTTCAACTGAGGCCATTCTAAAGTTGTCTGATGGGTTGGATTCACCTGTCACAATGGAATATGTAGGTAAACTGAAAATAATGGAATCAGCTATAAAGAACAAATCGCTGAATTCAACGGCTAAGGAAAAACTCGACAGACATTGCGCTAATCTTAATTCAGCGGGTGAATTCGGATTAAGTTCAGATGAATTGATCGAATTTATGGATGATTATTACGGAGGAATTAATCAATCATCCTACATTGCAGCTATGCAATACTATTTAGTTTCATACTGCATATGCAAACTTAATC
>CAYYBZ010000367.1:0-2618 GCA_964470285.1 uncultured Oligoflexia bacterium | reverse complement strand
ATCCCATGCAAGGACAATGCTTCCTCTGCTCCATGACTGTCCGAGCACGGCTGTTTTTTCTTCGTTTACGACTCCGTTTAGCAAGTGGCGGTTTTCAGCGATGTATGTTGAAGGATAGATAAGAATCGAATAAAGCTTAGGATAGAAAGTAGGCTTTCTATTAAGCATAAGAATGCAGGCCTGTGCCGCTATAACGAGTTTCATCTCAAGAGTAACTGTAAGCCCCCGGCAACCCTCAAAATTCTTTTCAGCAATAAATACCTGAATAAAACCTTTAAGTTCTTCTTTAAGATTATCCGGCAGAAAATTATAAAGCGGTACATTTCTTTTTATTATTTTTTCCCACATTCCCGGGAAAGGTAAGGAAATAAGTTTTCTACGTCGCATCATCCTATTCGTTTGCTTAAAAAGATAAATTATTAGGACTGCAAAAAGAATCAGACCGAGAACATTCAACACATTCATAAAGTTCATTAACCTATTTGGAATTTAACATCTTTCATATATCATAAGTTTATTGCCATGACCTCATTGTTATGCATACAGAATTTTTTATCCATAATTCTTACAATATCATTTCTGTTTTTATTGCCGGGATATACGTTTTTAAGGTCATCAGGAGCCTGGAATAATCTTATGTCAATCTCCTCGGCTTATACCCTTACCGCTGTTATAGATTAATATTTATATTGAGCACCTAGTACGCTATCTTCAAAGCATATTCTTCGGCAAAAGAGAAAAGAGCGCTCTTTTTTGCATTTATTAAAGACTTCTTATATTCATAGCTGCTTTGTTCTATATTTTCCCCGTCTTTTTCACTGCCCGGAAGTAAAAAATCTGAAACAAAACCTTCTGTACCTTCGTCAATAAGGCTTCTGGGCCGGGTAAGATCAGATGTTCTGTAAAGATAGTAAATATAAGCCATCTGAAAGATAAAATCTTCGGTTGGTATGGCATCGTCTGCAAATTGTTCATAATTAAAATAAAAATTAAGTCGGCCGCCCTCTTCTGAAAAGAATCTGACATCCGTGTGATCAGCGAGAATAATCGGAATATTGATTTTTGTTAAATCATCAGAATTAGAAATGAATCCGAGAAAACCTATGTCCCTGTCCGCATATCTTTTTTTAGAATTATTAAGAATATTATTTCTGAAAATCTCCCCAATATCTTCAATTCTATTTCGTACTTTAAATAAAAAGTCAGAATTGTTTTTCATCTCACGCATTGTATTCCTGTCATCTATTACAGACTTTATTTCGTTTTTATCCAGACTTATGGAATCCTTAACAAGAAAATATGTGAAGGCTAAAAACATAAAAGTTTTTAAGTAAGTTTTTATTGATTTTGCACTGCCAAGCAGGGCCTTTTTACTGCCTATAAAATCACTCCGTACCCATCTGGCCCCGAAATAGTACAAAGATACTTCAACGGGAGCCCAGAAAGTTGAGGACATTGCCTGTGTTTTATAAAAATCCTTTCTGTTAATGAAGCTTCTATAATCCTCCAAATCTGAATAAGAGCCTGCCAGCAGATTATCAAACGCATTTTCTGCATCATAAATAGACATTAATGCTTCGCTCTCCATAGCGGTTTTATGAGCGACATTAAAGGCCGAGCCTATATTGATTGCTTCATAGCCAGCTAAAACGGCTAAGGCAGCCCACCCAAAGGGGAGAAGAATCGCTGCGGTTACAGCAAGCAATCTGAGAGGAACTATAAAATCCCTGTCTTTTTCGGCAAGCTGTTTTGCATATATTTCATTAAGTCTGTGCCAGAATACATTTGATTTATCCTGTGAAATTCTATGCTCAGAAGCATATATCCTTAAGAATTGAACTTTAAGACCGTTCATTTCGCTTAAGAAGGCAAATTGCTCAGACAGCTTAGATTCCTTAATATACGTATTTGCATGACAGTTTAAGGCATCACTTTTTTTGATTATATATCTGGAGTCAGCAAGATATTCCAAAGAGCCGTTTTGCATTTCAACTGATTTTCTAATTGCCTTTTTAAAGGCTTCCTTAGCGTTAACAGTTATATATTCAGGCAATTTCCCGTTATCGATTTGCTCCCTTATATTTGCTCTTAACTCGGCTGTATTTTCATAAAAGCTCTCAAGCTTGACAAAATCATCTTCATTATCAATGCCGGAATAAAGCCATCCGGCAAATTCTTCGGGATATTTAAAATCATTGTCCTTACCGATAAATATGCTTGCTATTAAAAGATGAGAAAAGTGAAAAGAAGGTTCTATCTGACCGAATGCTGAATTGAACAGGTTTTTATACCAGGGATCTTCATAAAACGGCATGCTTAAGAAAAGATCGCCGCTTAAATCATCGGCATTAATTCCTCCTAACTTTGCCTGCATACTCGAAGAACCCAGTTTAAATTCAAGATATGTAAGATCAAGAATATCCAAAGCCCTGGAAAGAAGATTAAACACTATTTCATCGATAAAGCTTTCATCCATTAAAACCGTACTATTTACCGTATCGTCTATTAGTTTGTTTAGATCGGGAAATCTTTTCTTTGAGAAATTTCTTTTTAAAGTAGACGGTATTTTTTGAAGTAAATCTGCTTCTATATTTAAAGCTGAGCCGATTGCCCTTGAG
>CAYYBZ010000366.1:0-2630 GCA_964470285.1 uncultured Oligoflexia bacterium | reverse complement strand
GTAATGGTAATTTCCTCATTTATTAATTATATTGTAGGACGTAAGGTCAGAAAAGTATCGCAACAGACGGATTCGGCGGCCCTGGAAGCGGATGCTTTTCATTTGATGGCAGATGTTTATTGCTCAGCAGGTATTATTGCAGCACTTATAACAATATATATTGCAGGCTTTTTTAAAGTCAATCTTTCGATCATTGATCCCATCGCCGCAATTCTTATAGCGCTTTATATATCTTATATGGCCTATAATCTGGTTAAGAAAGCAATGACAATATTGATTGATACAAAACTGCCCGAAGAACATGAAAAGATAATAGTTTCTGTTTTGGAGAATCACAATCATGAAATTCTTAATTATCATGCTTTACGGACCAGGAAATCGGGTTTTACCAAGCATATTGACCTTCATCTGGTGGTTCCGAAGGATGAGCCCGTAGATAAAGCCCACGGTCTTTGCGATATGCTTGAAAGGGAGATTAAGGCGAAAATTCCGGGAACGGATATAATAATTCATGTTGAACCCTGTAATGGGAAATGCCGTGAATGCAATAGTAAAGACATAATATGCAATAACGCTCAGCCCTGATATAATTTTAATATAGCAAAAAACACTATTTAAAAGAGAGGAAATTCTTGTCAATAAAAGGTAAAATTCTTATCGCATCCGGCGATAAAAAAAACGTTCTTACGCTTCAAAATATTCTTGAGCCCCTGAGATATGATTATTCAACCTATAAGGACTTAAAGAAACTTCTAAAAAAAATACAGGAAGAGAATCCCGATGTTTTAGTTTTAGATGCAGATACCCTTGACGGTGACTCTTACGAGTTCGCTAAAAAGGTTAAAACTTCTCTATTACCCAGGCTTCCGATAATTCTTATGACAACTGCGGCGTATGAGAAAAATCTATCCGATCTGTTAAAGGATTCGCTTATAAATGAGTATATCAGAAAACCGGTGAGCTATGCTTTACTTCTGGATAAGGTTAAAAGACTTCTTTTAGTTGAAGTGGAAAAACCGCACAACGAATATGACGACGGACAGGAATTCAACTTTGTGGGCGATATAATAAAAATGCCCTTACCTAGGATATTATACTTTCTTAAAAGGGATTCCAGAACAGGTGTTCTTTCATTGATCAAAGAGGGTTTTAAAAAAGTAATATCTTTTGAAAACGGAAACCCCAGATTTGTGGTTTCAAATATCGTACAGGAGTGTCTTGGCAGGCTTTTAGTAAGCAAGGGTAGATTAACCGAGGCCGAATGCGATGAGTCTTTAAAGCTTATGAAGGAATGGAAAAAAAAACAGGGCGAAACGCTCATTAAGATGGGTGTAATTGAACCGTATGAGCTTGATGAAACTCTGAAAATGCAGGCAAGAGAAAGAATGATAGAAACTTTTGCATGGTTTTCAGGCGAATATAAGTTTATGTCAAAGAAATTCTTAAGGGAAGATCTTACTCCCATTGATATCGATATTCCGCAGATAGTCCTCTCCGGAGTGAGAAGATACTATACTCTGGATTTTTTAAAGGATTTCCTCGATACCTGGGTCGATCATGCTCCGGCATTTAATAAATCCACAATATTTAAAATGGAAGATTTCAGATTTGCAACCTGGGATGCAAAAACAGTAAGGTTTTTTGACGGTAAAAAGACATTCAGGGAAATATTGGCGGAAAGAATTGTCAGAGAAATAGACGTTTATCACCTCATGTTTACATTTTATTCTCTGGGAATTTATAAATTTGAAGAAAGCGAAGCTACGAGGAAAGCCGAACGCAGGCAGGCACTGGCGGACGCTGTAGAAAAAATGGAGGATCAAAACGCCTTTCAGATTCTAAATGTTGATTACGCAGCGGATGATCAGGAAATACAAAAGCAGTTCGATTCTTTGCTGATGAAATTTAATCAGGAAAAGGCATCTCATTCCTCAGACAATAAAGATGAGATAGAATTGGCCATTAATAATCTTAAGCTGGCCTATGAAAAGATAAAGAATAAAAGCATAAGGCTCTCATATTTAAAAGAGCTCTTCCTGGAAGAGGGAATTTTTACAAAGGAAACAGGAGAGGTTGTGACCTACGGAGAAATAATTGATAAAGGTAAAGATCTTATTACCAAAAATGAACGCTCAAAGGCCTATCTTCTTTTTCTGAATGCCGTTAAAATCTTTCCTAATGTAGGAATGGTTCATGCCTATCTCGGCTATACTACTTTTCTACAGGTGGGACTGGATAAGGGCAGGGAAAGTGACAGGCTGAATGATGCCCGAAAACATTTCAACAAAGCTCTGGTACTTTCACCGGAAGATGAGGAAGCGCATCTTTTTTATGGAAAGATGCTAAAATATTTAGGAAGAGATAATAACGCCAAGAAGGAATTTACAAAAGTCATACAACTAAATCCCAAAAATAAAGAGGCTTTGCAGGAATTAAGACTTTTCAATATACGGGACAGAAAAAAGGGATCTTCATTTATAAAGTGGAAGAAATAGCATGACGCGGAAAGTCAACGGATTGATGCCTTGACACTATCCATTTAATCACTAATATTATTTTTGATTTTTAAGGAACATTTTTAGGATAATGCTGTCTTCAAAAAATATAATATGAATATTGTTGATATAAAA
>CAYYBZ010000365.1:0-2632 GCA_964470285.1 uncultured Oligoflexia bacterium | reverse complement strand
GGCACCAAGCATTACATGGGGGTTGGACGTATTTGTGCAGCTTGTAATTGCGGCAATAACAACAGATCCGTGTTTCAGATCAAATCTTTTGTGCGCCGAGTCTTCAAGTTTAACAGCCGATGAATTTATTAGGTCTCCACCTTCGGTCCCCCAGTGGTCCGTCTCTTCATTGAAAGGTATTTGCTTACCTTTAATCAATGAGCCTAAGTTTTTCGTGAAAGAATGCTTTACGTCTGCAAGTTTTACATGATCCTGAGGGCGTCTGGGGCCGGCAAGCGATGGTGTTACGGAAGTTAAATCAAGTTCCAGAACGTCCGTGTATAAGGCTTGGTTCTCATCGGTTCTGAAAAGTCCGGTTTCCTTGCAGTACATTTCAATAAGTTCGATATGTTCCGGAGGCCTGCCGGTTAAACTCAGATATTCTATCGTTTCATTATCTACGGGAAAATAAGCGCATGTAGAACCGAATTCAGGAGACATATTACTTATGGTTGCCCTGTCGGCAAGACTCAAACCTGAAAGACCGGGACCGAAAAATTCGACAAATTTGCCGACGACTCCTTTATCCCGAAGCATTTTTGTTATTGTTAAGACGATATCCGTGGCGGTTGAACCCGGGGAGATATTTCCGGTCAGTTTAAAGCCGACTACTTCAGGAATAAGAAATCCCAGGGGTTCACCAAGCATTGCTGCTTCGGCCTCTATTCCTCCAACACCCCAGCCTAGAATACCTAAGCCGTTTATCATGGTTGTGTGGCTGTCAGTACCTACCAGAGTATCAGGATAGGCAAAAAGTACATCCCCTCTTAAATCACAGAAAACGACCCTGCCCAGATATTCTAAATTTACCTGATGACAGATTCCTGTAGCCGGAGGAACAACCTTAAAGTTTTCGAATGATTTTTGTCCCCATTTCAGGAAAGCGTATCTCTCTATGTTTCTTTCGAATTCTTTGTCGGAATTTATGGAAAGGGATTTTTCTGAAGCGAATGAGTCGACCTGTACGGAATGATCAATTATAAGATCGCACGGTAACAGTGGATTTATTTTTGAGGGTTTTGAGCCCAGTTTTTCCATAGCCTCGCGCATAACAGCCAAATCAACTAAAGCCGGAACCCCTGTAAAATCCTGTAATAAAACTCTGGAGGGTTTAAATGAAATTTCACGGGTGATACTTGTTTTAGGCTTCCAGCTTGCAAGGGTTTCTATATCTATGGGTGTAACCGTTTCACCGTCCTCGTTTCTTAAGAGGTTTTCAATCAATATTCTTATTGTGAAAGGAAGTTTCGAAATATCCGGAAATCCGTTTTTTTCAAGAAGTAAGGGGTTGAAGATACTGCAGGATTTATTCCCGATATAAAAATAGGATTTTGTATTAAAACTATTAAAGGATTTTTTTGGCATTTTTTAGTTCTGATTTATTTATTTTAAAAAAAATCTTCAGAATCAAGATAGTTTACTTGTTTAGATTAGTCAACTTAACTGAACGGGTTTAAAGTTTAGACAGGGAAATTTTATCAATATTTAGTAGAGTTTAGATTAAAAACAAATAAGGCCACTTGACACCGGTTGTGTAATAAATTAGATTCTTGTTAGTTTTAACTAACAATATTTATTGTTCATCGAAAGGAGTAAACCATGTCATATGAATGGGAATTTAAAAAGAGACCTTATGCCGATGATGAGGCGAAAAAAATGTTAAAGGATGTAATGTCGCCGGAAACAACTGATTGGCATTATAACAAGCATCACAAGGGTTATGTGGCGGCTCTAAACACTATTGAAAAATCACTCAAGGATACGGATCGTTCAAAAGCTAACGGTAACTATTCAGAAGTGGGCGAGTTAAAAAGACGAATGACCTGGAATCATGCCGGAGCTCTGTTACATGATGTTTACTGGGAAGTTTTAGGAGGCAGTGGAAATCCCGATGACGGACCGGATGTAAAAAAGGCAATTGAAAAATCTTTCGGTTCAGTTGAAAAATGGAAAGAGGATTTTAAGGCTACTTCCTTTTCTGCAAAGCTTTCCGGTTGGGGTGTTTTAGCTGTGGATCTTCTATATTCTAAAAGACTTTTAAATGTCTTAGTTGACGAACATCATTATGGAGCTATGTGGGGAGCAGTTCCCATAATTTCCTGTGATGTGTTTGAACATGCTTATTATCACAAAGACGGTCCTGACAGAGCCGGTTATATCGACAGGTTTTTAAATAATCTGAACTGGAAAAGGATAAATGAACGTTATAAAAAGTTTGTTATGAGCCATTTGTAATTAATTAATCAAATGCTTAAAATCCAAATGAGGTGTTAACTTATTGTAATTACTTCAATGTGTCAATTAACACCTCATTTTTTTATTTTAAAAAATTTATTAAAAATCTTGTAATTTAAGAGTCTTGAATATATCTTTCAGCTGAATTACCTAACATTGAGAGGAAAACATGTCTAAAGCTCTTCTGGTAGTAGACATACAGAAAGATTTTTGTTCCGGCGGAGCTTTGGGTGTAAAAAAAGGTGATGATGTTGTAGAACCCTGCAATAGGCTGCTTAAGCATTTCGAAAAAAGAAATCTCCCGATTTTTCTCTCCAGAGACTGGCACCCGCCTAATCATTGTTCTTTTAAGGAAAAC
>CAYYBZ010000364.1:0-2663 GCA_964470285.1 uncultured Oligoflexia bacterium | reverse complement strand
GCTGACACCGAGAAGCACTTTCAGTTCTTTTTCGGAAAGAAGCTGTTTGTGCTTAAGTATTTTTACCAGTTTGTTGAATATGTTGTCTTCTTTAAAAACCCCGGTGCTCTCTTCATACTCGTAATCAGCGAGGGGTTGAGGTGACTGTTGATCCTTGGTTTCCTCAATTTCAAAATTTTTAAGCTTATCATCAAGGGCCCTGCTGAAATCCGACTCATTTTTGGGTCTTGAACTCTCAACCCTGTTTTCTATATCGGAAAATATGTTATTTCTGTCTTTTTTGTCGTTTACCTTAACTCTTTCTTCCTTACCGTCACGGATGATTTCCATATACTCTCCGGGTTTGGACACTTTCGAAATAACAGAAATTTCTCCGGACGTATCATGAGTCGGAACGGTTCCGTAATACTTGTGAAGAGAAGTCTGAATACTGCTATGGGAAGTCACCATAGGTAAAACCCGCATGTTTGTCTGAAACTGAATTTCGTCAATAGCCGAGAAATTTGTAGGATCGCTCATTGCAACAACAAGCCTTTTTTTCCCGTTTATTGTTTTTATTGCCAGAGGTATAGCGCAAAGTCTTAAGCAGACATCTTTAGGAACAAGTCTTAAAACATTTTTTGCTATATCAAATTTTTCAGGTCTAATACTCGGGATGTTAAAGATTGTACTTAAGGTTTTTATCAAAACATCTTCGGTAATAAATCCCATTTCAACAAGGGTTTCTCCGAGTTTTTTACCCCATCTTTCCTGCCTGTTGAGAGCTGCCTTTAGTTGATATTTATCTATTGCCCCCTGCTCGATTAACATATCGCCTATTTTTTTCTTTTCTACCATTTTAAATTTTGCAAGCCTTTAATGTTAGAATTATCGGCTAAAACCTCTTTAAAATCAATGCTGTAGTTGCAAGCCTAATATTTAAGGCTACTTAAATTAAGCCTATTTTGCAATTAAAAGAAATCGCTTAATTCATTCAATGGAGTCGGCTCAATCTCCGGCGGAATAATTAATTTAAAATCAGAATCGGCGTAAGAATCGTTTATCCTCAATCCCTTAACTTTAAGGGTTATCTTGAGATACGGTTTTTGTTTTTTAATAGTTATTTTGTAAGGGAAATATATAGCTTTGATCTTTTTATATTTTTCATAGATTATTTCTACTGACTCCAAATCATAGAATATTTTTGCGAAGACGGGTGTTTTAGTTGAAATATCCGCAAAAATTTCTCTTTTCTCAAATGCTCTGTCAGCACTTTCGATTAGCAGCCTTAAATATTTATTATTAATTAAGGCTGACTCTTTAATTATATAATCGGAAGGTATAAAAATACCGCCGCATGAAAGTGATAGCAGATCTTCAAATTTTAGCCCTATTCCCGTAATCTTGCGTGTAACAGATTCTATTTGCTTGCCGGAATAGTATCTGTCTACGGTATAATCGTAGGCATACACATTATTGCGGTCTGCAGATAACGACAAAACCGGATTTGAAAATTTCATTGAAGTCATGTAAATAAACGACGGTTTTTTACCTTTGATGAAATGTCTGAAAAAGAATCTTTTCTTTTTTGAATCAATACCGGCATTAGTTTTCAATCTAACAGTTTTGATATCCTGCTGATTTTTTATGATTTCTGAAAGTATAATTTCCGCTTTTTCCAGCGGAAAGGTTGATTCAGATTCAATTTTAATCCCGGTTTTTTGACAGGAGTTAAAAAGAAAGAAGAATATTAAAATGAGATTACGAAGATTTTTCATTTTTAATGAATGATCTGAGTTTTTCCTTCAGTCTTTCGATGTCCTCTTTTTCTTCGGCGTATTCTATGGCTTTTCTGTACATTTTAAGCGCCTGATTTGTATTTTTAAGCTTTTGATAGGTGTCTCCTAAATGCTCCAGAATAACCGGCTCATTCCCGATAATATTGACTGCTCTGTTTAATATGTCCAGTGCCTGTTTATACCTGCCCATTTTATAAAGAATCCACCCCTTGGTATCCATGATATATGCATCACCCGGCTTTAATTTAAGGGCGTTCTCAACCATTGTCAGAGCTTTATCAAGATGAAGATTTTTTTCTGCCCACGAATAAGCGATATAATTAAGCGCGTTTGGATTTTCAGGATTCAGTTCCAGAACTTTTTTTACCGCCTTTAATCCCTCTTCCTGGCGCTTCTGCTTATCGTAAATTCCCGCCAGTTTTAAAATAAGCTCCTCGTTATCCGGTATTTCCTTTAAGGCATTTTTTATTAATTTTTCGGCTTGATCCAATTCCTTCTGAGCTTCCAAAAAATTTGAAAGAGTTACATATAGTTCGGGTGATTTGGGCCATACAGAGATGGCCTTTTTCAAAGTATCTCTTGCCTTGTCCTTCTCACCCCTTTTATTGAAAATAAAAGAAATGCTGAGTCTGGAATCAGGATATAGCTCTGATTCACTTGATATTCTGGAAAATTCCTTAAGGGCATTATCGTAGTCCTTCTGCTGGAAATGTGCCCCTGCCAGATAATAACGTACTCTATCAGAGCTAGGGTTTTTCTTTAGAATATTTTTGAACAGATCTATTGCCTCGGTCAAGCGGGAAAGCTTAAGCAATACAAGTCCCATCTTAACTTTCAGGCTGATGTTTTCCGGATTATTATCAGATAGAATCTTAAGCTCGACAA
>CAYYBZ010000363.1:0-2667 GCA_964470285.1 uncultured Oligoflexia bacterium | reverse complement strand
ATAGTGGTTGTTTTTCCTGATCCGAAAAGGCCGACCATCATTATCTTGAAAGGCTTTTTCTCGATCTTGATCTCTTTTTGTTCTTCTCCTAGAAAAAAATGTGGCGGAAACTTTTTCTTCGCTTAGTATGGCAGCAAGATTTTTAGCGTTTTTATATTCGTGTTCTGTATCCTGGTCTATAAAGAACGCGACTTTTCTTCCATCGGGCCATTTATCGATGGAGCCTATCGCATACCCCATCATCCATGATATGGCGTTCGATACGACCTTTCTGAAGAAAATATAATTTTCCGATTTTAACAACATGCGAGACGTATTAAAAGCAAACCAAAGCACTTTGCCTTTGCCGTAATATGCATGTGCGATAGCTGTATACGGTGGATATCCTTTTTCTGTTACAAGAGGGTATAAAAGCCAATCGGAAAAATAGGAATGATTATTTTTTGATCTGGCAAAAATTTTAGTATTGTCGCCCTCTAGGTCGACTCTTAAACCGGCTGGCATCCCTGCTGTAACGGGAGAATTTGGATTAACCGTTATGTATGTAGTCTGCGGTACGGATTTTTCGTCGATTTGAATAACTTCAGAACCTGTCGTTTCTTCAATAAAACTGTAATCTCTCCATGATCCCGTCTGTCTTCTTGCTCCGGTTGCCCACGACATAATGATATTTCCGCCGTTTTTAACATATTCTTTAATTTTTTTGATTTGATTGTCACTAAGGCAAACGGTGGAAGGAAGTATAAGAATGTCAGTTTCTATTTTTTTATCTGTTATATCCGAATCGCTTAAAACATCGGGTTTAATATCGTTTTCCTTGAAAACTCCGTACCATTGGTCGACGATTTCCTGATAATAGGCTCTTTTTTCATTTCCGAAGTAATCAAAGTTATAATCAGATACCAGTATTGCGATCTTGGGTTTTATAAAAGGATTGTCTTTTGCGCTGGTTACATTGAAATATCCGAATTGATTTACAAGAATAAGAATGAAAACTACTAAAGATGTGCATATGGTCACAATTGAAAGCAGAAATACATATCTCACTTTTCTTTCACTTTTCAAATTTTCCAATTTAATAGATCTCCCGGTTTAAGCTTTCATCACGAATTTTTTAAAGAATTTTCTTTTTTCCATTTTATTTCTGATTCTTTCCGGTGAACGCTGTTCCCTTAATTTGAAAATCGCATAGGTGAACAGGGCCAAAAGACATACAGCTATAATGGCTATAAGAATTACAGTTGTTAATACAGGAATTAAATCCATATTTTAAACCTCCGGTTATTAAATAAATTAAAGTCTTCCTTTTCTCTCAACTTTTCCCCATTGCATCGTGAATCCGAACATTTCTTCGATTAATGCAAAAACTTTACAAAAATCAACAGCGAATATGTAAAAGAGTCTGTAAAAAATCGCATAGAATGAAAGTGAGAAATCTTCATTGTCCAAAGTAATACAGTGTATAGCGATGGCTATATCAAGAAGAGTAAGTATGCACCACCACAGTACTAATATTGATGCAAATCCAAATTTTATGGCTATAAATATCAGAAAGATATTGGAAAATACGTTCATTATCGGCCACATGATAGTTTCGAAAAGCATCATCCACAGAGTAAAGCTTGTTGAAAAGCTTTTAAAGGGAAGGAATACAAAATTTAAATGCTTACTCATTGACTGAACAATTCCCCTGGTCCATCTGTATCTCTGCTTGAATAGATCTACAAGACCCTCAGGTGCCTCCGTGTAAGAAATTGCTGATGCTTCATATTTAATCTTCCAGTTTTTTGAAAGAATTTTGAGGGTTAAATCGCAATCCTCCGCGAATGTATCATTCGAGTATCCGCCGGCTTCAATCATAACTCTTTTGCGGAACATCCCAAGCGGTCCGGGAATGATGTTAACTATTCTTAAGAAACTCTGGGCTCTTTTTGCCAGATTTAAGCCCTGTATATATTCAAGAGCCTGTAGTTTTGTTAACATATTGTTCCGATTTATTACTTTTACGTTTCCAGCCACCGCACCAACATCGGGATCTTCAAAGTGTCTGACTAAATTTTTAAGTGTTTGGGAGTCCAGTTTTGAATCGGCATCAACAGCAACAACCAGTTCTCCGGTAGCTTGATACAATCCCCGATTTAAGCTGTCAGCTTTTCCGGTATTGGGCTTGTTGATTATTTTTACTTCAACCGAGTCTTTTCTGTTCGGAATGGAAAGCATATTTTTCAGGGTATTGTCATTGGAACCGTCATTAATGATTATAACTTCGTAATTGGGATAGTTCAGGTTAAAAAGGGCTCTTAAAGAATTTTTGATAACCTTTTCTTCGTTAAATGCGGGTACAATTATGGAAACCTTGGGATTAACACCCCTAAATTTTTCCGTTACAGTTTCAATTACGTCCAGAATGGAAAAGTATAAAAGAAGAAAAAATCTAAGTATTAAAACCAGCAGAAAAATGAGAAGTATCAAAACTAGAGCATAGACATAAATATTGGGCACGTTTAGATATTTATCGAGTTTTTGCATATTTGAATATGCAACAAATGAAAAGTATATCAGTGCCAGAGTTGGAATCAGCGTTGTTACAAAAATTAAAAATTTACGTTTCCTTCCCATAATCACCTAAAATCCATATGTTAATAAACCTCTTACTCCGTACTGATA
>CAYYBZ010000362.1:0-2678 GCA_964470285.1 uncultured Oligoflexia bacterium | reverse complement strand
GGATTTTATGGGTTTCCCGGATTTTTCTTTGAAACGCCTTAAATATAAATCCTTAAAAAAACTTTTACACCCGGGGATTGATAACAGAAAAAGTTTAATGGAGAATATAGAAAAACAGGATATTCTTCTTCATTATGCTTACCATTCTTTCGATTATTTTATTGATTTGTTGAGAGAAGCTTCCATAGACCCAAATGTAACTTCAATAAAAATTACAATTTACAGGGCGGCAAAACGTTCAAGTGTTATGAATGCCTTGATTAATGCAGCCAGAAACGGTAAATCGGTAGTCGTTGTACTTGAATTGCAGGCAAGATTTGACGAAGAGGCAAATATATACTGGGCCAACAAATTAAGAGAAGAGGGGGTTAGGGTAATTTACGGTGTTCCGGGCCTTAAAGTTCATTCAAAGCTATGTCTTATTACAAGGAAGAGGAAGGGTAAATCGGTTTATTATGCCGTGGTTGGAACGGGGAACTTTCATGAAGAAACGGCAAAAATATACTCGGACCATAGCCTTTTTACTGCCGATAATAAGCTGGCAATAGAAGTACGCAAAGTATTTGAATTCTTCCACAACAATTTCAAAACTTTCAATTATAGGTATTTAGTAGTTTCTCCTTTTAATTTCAGAAGCAAATTTACAAAGCTTATTGATAAGGAAATAAAAAATAAAATGAAGGGCAAGGATGCTTATATAACGATTAAATGCAACAATTTAACGGATCCAAATTTTATTCTTAAACTTTATGAGGCAAGTAAAGCGGGAGTTAATATAAAGCTGATGATTAGAAGCATGTATTCCCTGATAGCGGGAGTACGCAAATTAAGCGGGAATATAGAAGCAAGGGGAATAGTTGACAAATATCTTGAGCATACAAGAATATTTGTTTTTTGTAATGACGGAAATCCCAAATATTTTATTACATCATCGGATATCATGCCGAGAAATATGGATAGACGCGTTGAAGTTGCTTGCCCAATATACGATGATAATATAAAGAATGAATTAGAGGATTTTTTACGAATGCAATGGGCGGATAATGTAAAAGCAAGAATACTTGATAAAAAGCTCGAAAACAAAATCAATTCTTCCGGTAGCAGAAAATTCAGAGCTCAATCGGATATTTACAGCTATCTAGAAAAAAAATCCAATCCGGATAGCAGTCTCAAAAATGTCGATGTAAAAAGCCCCCAAATTCATATTTCGTTATAATTTGGATGTTTTTAATGAAATTTGCCGCGATAGACATAGGTTCAAATGCAGTAAGACTGCTTCTTTCCAGAGTTCTGGAAGACTCTAATCAACCGCTTTTAAGAAAAGAATCATTTGTAAGAATCCCCTTAAGACTGGGGGAGGATGTTTTTACTAATCAAATAATTTCCGGGGATAAGTCAAATAAGCTCATTGAAACAATAAATGGATTTAAAAACCTGATGTCAGCCTATAATGCCATTGATTACAAAGCCTGTGCTACTTCAGCCATGAGAGAGGCAAAAAACGGAAGGCAATTGGTTGCAAAAATTAAGCAAAAAACCGGAGTTGATGTCGAGATAATAGACGGATTTAGGGAAGCAGAGATAATCTGTTCGGTCGGTACTGAGAAAAATCTAAGTAAGAATAAACCGTATCTTTATGTTGACGTAGGAGGAGGAAGTGCCGATCTGACATTAATTTCTTCCGGAAATAAAATAGATTCCAGATCATTCAATATAGGAACAATTAGAATACTTAAAGGCCAGGTTCGTAAATCACATTGGAGAGATATGAAAATCTGGCTGAAAGAAAAAACAATGGACTATAGTCCTTTGAATGCCATCGGTACCGGCGGTAACATAAATAAGATATTTAAATTAACCAGAAAAAACGAAGGTAAGCCGGTTTCTTATAAGAAGATAAAAGAGATTTACAGATTCATAAAAGCTTTTAGTTTAGAAGACAGGATAAAGCTTCTTCAGTTCAGACCCGACAGGGCAGATGTTATTGTTCCGGCAATGCAAATTTATTTATTTATTATGAAATGGGCAAATGTTAAGCGAATTTATGTCCCACAATCGGGTTTGGCAGACGGAATGGTAAATATCTTGTATGAAAGACATGTTCAAGGCGCTACTAAAGGGAAATTAAAAATTCTCCCCGTAAATTCCCTGAAAGGTTTAGACAGAATATGATACTTGAGGCGTTTAAAAATTATTACGATTCGCATATTGCCAGACTGAAGAAAAACTATAGCGATTCCGTGAAGTATTATTCCGTAAATGGGATACATGATTTAAGAGTTGATATTAAAAGGCTAAGAGCCTTTTTTAATCTTATTAGCTGGATAAATACATCGTTTATAAGCAAAAAAAACTTTAAAAAAGTAAGAAAATTATTCAAGTCAGCAGGAAATGTGCGAGATATTCAGGTTCAGATGGAGCTTTTAAGGGATAACAATAAAAAAAATCTCAACTTAAGCGAATATTACAACTATCTTAAAAATAAAGAAATATCCGCCAGGAAAGAGTTTAAAACTTTTACTTCGGATTTTAATATTAAGATTCTTGATGATATGTGGATATTTATAGAAGCGTCTTTGGAAAATATCGGTCTTGATTACATTAAATATAAAACTGAACAAAGGTTGCATAATTTAATAACTGAGCTGCTTGAGTTTAAGGATAAAGAAAATCTATTA
>CAYYBZ010000361.1:0-2683 GCA_964470285.1 uncultured Oligoflexia bacterium | reverse complement strand
CGCATATTATTTCGTCCACAGCATGGGATCCAAAAAAGAATTTGAAAAGATAGACAGAATAGCAGCGAATAATTTCGCTGATGAGGCAAGAAAAGAGGGCGTTAAGAAAATAATTTACCTGGGGGGCCTTGGGGATTGTTCTACAAAGCTTTCAAAACACTTAAGAAGCAGGCAGCAGGTAGGAGAAATACTAAGGCAGTCGGGCGTTAATGTTATTGAATTCAGGGCAGCTGTAATTATAGGTTCGGGCAGCCTGTCATTTGAAATGATAAGAGCGTTAGTCGAAAAACTTCCCGTTATGATTACGCCCAAATGGGTGTCTGTTAAAACTCAGCCCATTTTTATTGAAGATTTGCTGAAATATCTTATAAAAGCACTATACCTTTCAGTAAATAAAAACTTAATTTTTGAAATAGGCGGGAAAGATGTTGTGACGTACGCTGATATGATAAATGAATATGCCAGAATCAGAGGCTTGAAAAGGTTAATGATTCCTGTTCCAGTTCTTACACCATATATTTCGAGCTTATGGCTCGGGTTAGTTACTCCTCTTTATGCAAGAGTGGGAGGAAAGTTGATTGACAGCATCGAAAGTGCGACTATCGTTAAAGATAATTCGGTAAATGAATATATAAAATTTGAGACTAAAGGGATAAAGGAAGCTGTTGAGTCTGCACTGAATAATGAAGACAGAGAATTTGCTCAGACCAGATGGTCTGATTCTTTTTTAAAATTTGGAACCCGCATAATAGATACATATGAACACGATGTTGATTGTAACGAGAAAAAGGCATTTAAACCTATTCTTGAAATCGGCGGTAAAAACGGATGGTATTATGCAAACTGGTTATGGAAAATTAGAGGTTTTCTTGATCTTTTAGTTGGAGGAGTGGGAATAAGAAGAGGCAGGCCAGATCCTGTTAATCTTAGCGTCGGTGATACGATTGATTGGTGGAGAGTAGAACAATATGAAAAAAATAGTTATTTAAGGCTGTATGCAGAAATGAAAGTTCCAGGTAGGGCCTGGCTGGAATTTAAAGTACATTACTATTCGAGTAATTCATCTAAAATAATAATATCGGCAATATTTGATCCTCTTGGGCTTTTTGGAAGACTATACTGGTACTTTCTATATCCTATACATGTAATTGTTTTTAAAGGAATGATTAAGGCAATATCAAGAAAAGCGATTTATGATTAATCCAAAAAGAATAAGAAAATTAAATGAAGGTACGTATAATAATGGACCTGTAATCTACTGGATGAGCAGAGATCAGAGGGTTAAAGATAATTGGGCACTTTTATATGCTCAAAAATTATCAATAGATTTAAAAAAACCTTTAGCTGTTGTCTTCGGCCTTACACCAAAATATTTAAACGCAACTTTCAGGCAATATGCTTTTATGATCAGAGGTCTTGAAGAAGTCTCAAGAAATTTAAAAACTCTAAATATTCCGTTTGTTCTCCTAAAGGGGGATCCACCAAGACGAATATCAGCTTTTATAAAGAAAATTAAGGCCGGCGTCCTGATTAGCGATTTTTCACCGCTAAAGATTAATAAACAATGGAAAAATCAGGTAAGAAAGAGTCTTGATATACCTTTTTATGAAGTTGATGCCCATAACATTGTGCCCTGCTGGCTCGCTTCTCCTAAGAAAGAATACGGGGCATACACTTTAAGACCCAAAATATACAGGTTGTTGGATGAGTATATGGACGAGTTCCCCTACGTTAAAAAACAAAATTGGCCAAAAGGTTTTCAATATTCTCAAATAAGTTTAAACAAACTTAAAAATAATATTGAGGTTGATTATTCTTTTGGCGAGGTCGACTGGATAAAACCAGGGGAAATTGCGGCTAGGAACGCTTTGAAAATGTTTCTGGAAAACAAGATCTCAGATTACTCTAAAAAGAGAAACGATCCGAACGAAGATGCCCAGTCGGATTTGAGCCCTTACCTGCATTTCGGTCAAATTTCGGCTCAAAGAGTTGCCCTTGAAACGGTTAAAGAAATTAAACAGGGTGAAAACAGAAAAAGTTTTCTAGAGGAGCTTGTAGTTAGAAGGGAGCTTAGCGATAATTTCTGCTATTATGTTGATAGATACGATTCTTTTGAATCTTTTCCTGATTGGGCCAGAAAAACCCTTAAAGAGCATATAAGTGCTAAAAGGTCCTACATTTACACCAGAAGACAGTTCGAAAAAGCAAAAACACATGATGAACTCTGGAATGCAGCCCAGAATCAGATGGTAAGAACAGGCAAAATGCACGGGTTTATGAGAATGTACTGGGCCAAAAAGATTCTTGAATGGACTGAGACTCCCCGAACGGCAATAAAAATCGCTATTTTTCTTAACGATAAATACTCTTTAGACGGAAGGGATCCAAACGGTTATGCAGGCATTGCATGGTCAATAGGTGGAGTTCATGACAGAGCCTGGAATGAAAGGGATATTTTCGGAAAAGTAAGATATATGAGTTATAACGGTTGTAAATCAAAATTTAACGTCAAAGAATACATTAGAAGAAATAATGCTAATAAGCTATAAGCTGTTGTCATAAGATATGTTTACTAAATCCAGGATATTCGATATCAGTCTTTGGATTCTTTTTTTTGCCGGTGTTGCCGGGTCTGTAAATCTTTCTGTGTAAATGAATTTTGAAATAGTGTAATAGACACAAA
>CAYYBZ010000360.1:0-2684 GCA_964470285.1 uncultured Oligoflexia bacterium | reverse complement strand
CCTTAGAGAAAAAAGAAAAAGACAGAACGGGAATTACAACATTGAAAGTAAGATATAATAAGGTTTTTGGATATTATATCGAGGTTACAAAATCACATTTGAAATCTGTTCCGCAGGATTATATAAGGAAACAGACTCTGGTAAATGCTGAAAGATTTATTACTCCGGAGTTGAAAGAATACGAAGAAAAAGTTTTAGGCGCCCAGGATAAAATAAAGATTATTGAATATGATCTTTTTGTAAAAATCAGGGAAAAAGTTGCAAAAGAAGTTGAAAAACTAAATGCAACGGCTCTTTTAATGGCGGAGCTTGATTGTGTCTGTGCCCTCTCAACCTGTGCAATCGAATACAATTACGTTAGACCGGAGGTTAATGATTCATCATTTGTATATATAGAAGAGGGCAGGCATCCCGTAATTGAAAGAATGGAAGGGGAGTCTTTCATTCCGAACGATATTAAGGTTGATAATGAAGACGGGCAAATTCTTATAATAACTGGCCCCAACATGGCCGGTAAGTCTACAATTCTAAGACAGGCCGCCTTAATTACTCTTTTGGCTCAAATCGGTTCATTCGTTCCGGCGAAAAGCGCCAAAATAGGAATTGTAGATAAGATTTTCACAAGGGTAGGTGCCAGGGACAGATTGTCGTCCGGTTTTTCGACCTTTATGGTTGAGATGATGGAAACATCAAACATTCTTCATAACGCTACGAAGAATTCGCTCATAATTCTTGATGAAATAGGCAGGGGAACTTCAACTTTTGACGGAGTTTCAATTGCATGGGCCGTTGCCGAATACATTCATGACAAAATAGGGGCAAAAACGCTTTTTGCAACCCATTATCACGAACTTTGCGATCTCGTTAAGGTGAAAAAAAGAGTAAAAAACTTCAGCGTTACGGCTAAGCAGTGGGAAGGGAAGCTTATATTTTTAAGAAAACTTGTCGAGGGGCCGGTTAACCGAAGCTACGGAATTGAGGTTGCCAGACTGGCCGGACTACCTGAGGAAGTTTTGGAGAGATCAAGAGAAATCCTCAATAATCTTGAAAGCGGTGAATACGACTCAGTTGATATGCCCAAGATTGCAAAGAGAAAAGCAAATCATGACGATAAAGCATCGTTACAATTGGCACTTTTCAGGGAATTTGAGGGAAAAATAGCAAGAGAACTTGCACAAATGGATCTGGATTCTATAACTCCGATTAATGCCCTAACGCTTTTAAATGAATGGAAAAAACTACTTAAATAAAGCTTTGTTACGCTTGATAATTTTTGGGATGATACTGTTCTTTCTACGCACTTTCCAATTTGAATTTGCTTTTGATATAATGTGTTAAATTTGCTTTCGGGGTAAACCAGAAAATTATGAGGTTTAAAAGAACATTCATTGCGTTTTTCTTGATACTTTTGTTTTTCACTAAACCTATATTCTGTTTAGATATTGAAACCCGTTATGAAGGTTGCAGGAACGCTTATCAAAATCTTGTAAAATCAAATAAAAAGAAATTCAGGCATAACTGGGTAAAGGTAATAAAGTGCTTTGAGGATATATCGGAATCAAAAGAAAAAGGTAAAAGGGTCGGTGATGCCCTTTTTACTCTGGGTATGCTTTATCAGCACCTTTATGCCTATTCATCGGTAGAATCGGATTTGAATAATGCCCTGAGATATTTTCAGAAAGTATCCGATATTTACCCTGGTTCAAGTCTTGCCGACGACGCTCTTTTAAAGCGGGCCCAAATCTTTGATAAAAAGAAAAAGGATTATGCAAAAGCATATATCGATTTATCGGAGATTCTTGAAAAGTACAGCAATTCGGATTCATATCCAAAGGCAAAGAGATTAATCTCTGAAATTAAAAGCAAAAAATCTAAAGATGTTATAACTCCGGACTCGGGTTCAAATAAGGCTGTGAGACCGGTTAGTAATTCTCAGGCGGTATCAAAGAACGTATTGATAAGAGAAATTAAACACTGGACTAACCCTGATTTTACAAGAGTTGCTATTTATCTGGATCAAAAAACAGATTACACGTTTAACGTTTTAGACGTCGATGAAAATAATTTGAGACCGAGAAGAATCTATGTCGATATAAAAAATGCAAAACCCTCTTCGTATATTTCCGGGAAAATGCCCATTAAAGACGGATTATTAACGAGAGCGAGAGTGGGAAGGTTTAAAAGCGATATTTCCAGGGTTGTGCTGGATGCTGAAAAGGAATTTGATCATAACGTAGTAGCCTGGGAAGAACCCTTTAGAATAATTATAGACATTCGCAGTAAGGATAATACTAAACTGGCCTCGAAAGAAATAGACTTGTCGGAGGAGGTCAGGATTTTAGCGCCAGCGGAAGTTGAGCTTGACGAGAAAAAACAAATTGAAACCGTTAAAAAAGATAAGAAGGGAAAAAAGGTTAAAAGTAGCGATAAAAAAACCGCACATTTACCCCTTGCTGTTACGCCGGTTGCAAAAAGATCGGCACATTATATTAAGCGAATTGTTATTGACCCGGGGCACGGCGGAGAAGATACAGGAGCTATAGGCAAATATAACACCGTAGAGAAAGACGTAGTGCTGAAAATTGCCAAAAAACTCAGAGATATACTATCCAGAGATAAGGACGTTGAAGTAATAATGACAAGAGAGGAAGATGTTTTTATCCCCTTGAGGAGCGAACAGGAAT
>CAYYBZ010000359.1:0-2689 GCA_964470285.1 uncultured Oligoflexia bacterium | reverse complement strand
GAATTAATTTGGATCTATGAACAAGGATCATTTACACAAAAGATTTTACAGTCTCCCCTTTAACTTACAAATTCTACTTTATGAACTTCCCTTCACGATCGAAATAAAGGCTTTGCCCGGCATAAAAAGATTTTCCTTCAACTGTCTGATCTTTAGCTGAAGCAGCCTGAGAAATTTTTCCGTCTTCATAACATGATATCTCATTTTCTCCCTGCAAAACTATCCCCTGATATTTGAAATCCTTTGAAAGTATTCCTTTTTTAAGTTTTCCATCATCATAGAATTCAACTCTGCTTTTACCTTTCAACGGAATCCTCTGTATGGTTTGGTCACTGCCTAACATTGCTCTACTAATCTTACCTGTCTTATGCATTTCCACATAAACCGGATACATCAGCTTATCATTCAGCTCTATCTCGCCTACCACAAACTCAATATTGTCTACAGTGAACTTCTCCCCTACGTTTGCTTGAATTTTTTCCAAACTACCTTTTTTATCAAAAACAAGTATGCACCCTTTTGAAATCTTCATGTTATTTATTTTATGGTCCGAAAATAAATAAACATAAATTTTTTCACCTCCCATGAATTGAATTCTGCTTCCCTTGTCATATTTTATTCCATTTATTTCTGTTTTTTCTCCCAAAGTACCGTTTTTAACAGCTCCATTTATTATTTCTATTTCAGTATCTTTTAAATACTCTATTCCGTTAATATCGACATTTTTTGCAAGATAACCAAAATACGGTTTCTTGTAATGGTCAAAATAAACTTGCGTACCACCTTTAAATAAAATTCCTTCAAAATCTGTATCCTTTGCCAGCCAGCCCTCCATTAATTCCCCGGCAGATAGAAAGCGTACAATGTGATTTGCCTTAAACAGTATATCGTTAATAAGTGTATCTTTGGCGAGATAGCCTGACTTAACCTTACCATTCATGCCTAAATTAATTTCTTTCCCTGCTAGAAATTTAATATTATCAATTTTTGTATTTTGAGCAAGTGTAGCCTTATAAGGAGCGCCGGATTCACTTAAAAACAGCAGAGAATTATCTTTGAAAACAATTCCGTTAATAGAGCTATCCTTATACAGAGTTCCTTTGCTTACTAATCCTGACTTATAAAATTCAATTTCAGTATCTTTTTTAAATTCGATTTTCTGAATAGTAGAGTTTTCAGCCAGAATTCCTGCAGCAGGAATGCCTGAATCAAATGCAATAATTTCCTTACCTGCTTTAAACTCAATATCTTTATATTTATAATTATTCAGAGGTGTAAATAGGTTAGATTTACCATTTACATGTTTTACAATCTTTGAACCTGGAGATAACTCTATCCCCTCAATCGCTGATCCTTTGCCTGCCGTACCTTTATATAATTTACCGGAATTGAATAACGTTAACTCTTTGCCTCCCTTTAAAAGAACACCGTCAACTTTATGATCTTTTGCCAAAATTCCTTTTTTCAAATTCTTCTTATCTGAGTCGTAAAAATATACGAAAGAGTTCTTAGCGAAAGGAATTCCGTTTATTATTTTACTGCTTGAGTCATCTATTACTATAAAGTAATCCTCCAAAGGAGCCGCTTCAGATTCCCGCGGTAGACCTTCTGCCATTGCATCTTCACTAAACGATAATGCAAAAAAGTAAATTGCAAGAAATAACAGCAAATTCGTAGATGTCATAATTTACCTCCATTATGGATTATTTCAATTTTCAAGAATATTTTGAAGTTATTTTACGTTTATTTTTTTATTTTAGAAAAAAGCCTGCTCAACATAAAATAAAATTATTCACAGGAAGGTTCATTTACTTCACAGGCTCCACCCGAAGGCATAAATATCTTTTTATTCTTGATATATGAATCCACGATACATCTGATATCATTCACGCTGAAAGAATACTTATAAGATAACTCTTTCAAGGAAGTGTTTCGATTCACATTCCCCGGCAATTTAATTTCATCGATAAGACAGTCCAGAGAAATATTAAAAGCCTTGCTTATTTCATTAAGAGTCATTCTGCCTCTAATATTATAAGGGCTTAATCTTCCATAATCATCTTTTAATAGATCGTTGATTGACTTTGCATTTCTATAACCTTCATCCGGGCCTTCATGCCTTTTCGATACCTCTTTACTTCTATTAAACTTGCTGTCTCTATTGAGTGATCTACCTTTACCCTTTACTTCACCTTTACCCTTTATATGATCATTCTCATAATTTCTTCTTGTTCCTTTTCCGTCTTTTAAATTGATATTTTCAGGAGATAAATCTTTGTTAAGATATGAGTAAATCGCATGCCTGACGTCACCCATTCTAAATGTGTTATTTTTTATTAAATTCTTAAAAAGTTCATCTCCGTCAGTATTCTGCGGTAATTGCAATCTTTCTTTCAAATACTTTGAGGGAACATTAAACGCCTTGCTTACCTGATTGATTGTCAAGCTGCCTCTAATGTTGTCGGGATTCAATCTGCCTCTGTCATCCTCAAGCACTTGGTTTATTGAATTAAATCCGCTGCGCCATATTTTCGCGGCTTTTGCCGAATATATCGAACCAAAAAACAGAAAAACCGCAATTAAGCCATAAACAAGCCAGGAAATCCTTTTATTAAAAACCGTTTTATACTCAAGGGTTTTTGGACGTGGACAAACGCTGAGACAATCACCACACTCATAGCATTCTGAA
>CAYYBZ010000358.1:0-2697 GCA_964470285.1 uncultured Oligoflexia bacterium | reverse complement strand
CCGACCGACCTTCAGGCCCAGCTCATGGCGATGATGGCGGACTATTTCCAGGCTGTGAAAGGGGGGGGACACGGAGACTACAGGGTTTTAACTTTGGCTCCTTCAACCGTTCAGGAAGCCGTGGATTTGATGATGTGGGCATTTCATCTTGCAGATAAATATAGAAATCCCGTCATGCTTTTGGCCGACGGAATGATAGGTCAGATGATGGAATCTGTTGAGCTTCCCGATAAATATAAAGAGCCGGGCCCACTGCCGGATAAACCATGGGCTGCAACCGGGGCAAAGGGAAGAAAGCCCAATGTTGTCAAATCCCTTTTTCTCGATCCGATAGCCCTTGAGAAAAATTCTTTCGATTTGCAGGCAAAATATGACAAGGCTGCAAAGGAAGAGATCAGATTCGAAGAATATAAAATCACGGATAAAAATGACGTTATTCTTTTCGCATACGGTACGATGGCAAGAATATGTAAAACGGTTATTGAGGAATTGGCCGCTGAGAAAATTTCAGTCGGTTTATTCAGACCGATAACCCTCTACCCATTCCCTGAAGAAGAGATTTTTAATCTTACAAAGAAAAAGGGCAGAAAGTTTTTAACTGTTGAACTAAGTGTAGGCCAGATGGTCGAGGACGTCAGGAGATCTGCTCGGGGTAACGCAAAAATTGATTTTTACGGAAGAACAGGCGGGGTTGTTCCGCCGCCGGAAGAAATCGTCCAGCATATAAAAAAGCTTCTTGGTAAAAAGTAAGCAAAGAGGTCCAAAGTGAATGAAAGTGTAGAAAAAGAAAAACTTGTTTTCAAAAGAACCAGGGGACTTCAGGACAGAATTACACATTACTGTCCGGGCTGTACACATGGTGTTATTCACCGCATGGTAGGGGAAGTTCTCGAAGAGCTGGGTTTGCTGGAAAGAACAGTCGGTGTAGCTCCTGTGGGATGTGCGGTTTTTGCATACAATTACATCAACTGTGATTTTTTAGAGGCAGCTCACGGAAGGGCTCCCGCATTTGCAACCGGAATAAAAAGAGCCAAACCGGATCTTATTGCGTTTACGTATCAGGGCGACGGTGATCTTGCATCTATTGGAATAGCCGAGATCATTCATGCAGCCAATAGAGGTGAGAAGTTTACGACAATATTCGTAAATAACGCTATTTACGGAATGACAGGCGGTCAGATGGCACCGACAACCCTACCCAATCAGGTTACATCGACATCTCCTGCAGGCAGAGATGTTTCAAGTGCGGGCTATCCAATAAGGATGAGCGAGATGCTCTCAACACTTGTTACTCCTTCATATATTGCCAGGGTAGCGGTTCATACTCCGCAGCATATAATTCAGGCGAAAAAAGCCATAAAAAAGGCTTTTCAGTATCAGGCAGACAATAAATGTTTCTCTCTGGTCGAGCTCGTTTCAAATTGCCCGACTAACTGGGGCATGACTCCCAAAGAGTCAATTGAATGGCTTGAAAAAAATATGCTTCCGTATTTCAGGCTGGGAGAATTTAAGACTCCGGAACCCGTTAATCTGGTAACCGGTGAGGTGGAAAAAGATGCAAAGTGAAGTCACATTTGCCGGTTTCGGCGGACAGGGAATAATGACGGCAGGTCAGCTGCTGGCTTATTCCGGTATGAAAGAGGATAAAAAGGTTGTTTGGCTTCCTTCGTACGGCCCCGAAATGAGAGGCGGAACAGCTTACTGTACTGTTGTTATCTCGGATAAACAGATTGCCTCTCCTATAATTAACAATCCGCAGTCGATTGCAGTTTTTAACCGACCTTCAATGGACAAGTTTAAAACAAGAGTTAAAAAGGGCGGGCTTTTACTGGTCAATTCATCTCTAATTGATGTTAAGGCAGACAGAGAAGATATTGATAAACTTTATGTTTCCGCAAACGAGATAGCCCAGAAAATAGGAAATGCAAAGGCGACGAATATGGTGATGCTGGGGGCTTATGTCGGAAGAATGCAGGTTGTTAAGCTGGATACGGTTAAGAATATAGTAAGTGAAAAAATGGCATCAAAAAAACATCTTTTAGATATCAATTACAAGGCTCTTGACGAGGGCTATAGGCTTGGAAGGAAAAAGTAAATGGCTACTAAGGAAAATGGATGCAATTGCCTTAAAAAAGTAGATGAAATACTTAAAAAGCATCCTGCTGATAAGACTTCTCTTATAATGGTAATGCAGGACATTAATAAGGAACTCAGATATTTGCCTGAAGAGGCGCTTAAGAGAGTTTCTGACAGGCTTAAGGTTCCCTTAAGTAAGGTTTATTCTGTAGCAACCTTTTATAAAGTTTTCAGCTTGGAGCCCAAAGGCAAAAAACTGGTTAAGGTGTGCATGGGAACCGCCTGCCATATTAAAGGAGCGCCTGTTCTTTTGGAAAAAATTGAAAACGAGCTGAAGATTAAAAGCGGCCAGACAACAAAGGATTTGGAATTCACAGTTGAAACAGTAAACTGTGTCGGAGCATGCGCTCTGGCACCTTTGGTTGCGGTTAACGAAAAATATCACGGCAATCTAAAGCCTAACAGGGTAAGCGCTATTTTAAAGAGGAAGTAATCAAATGAGGCTTGATTCAGTTAAGGGATTTGTAAAATTTAAAGAGCAGCTTAAATCAAAGGGCAGCTCAAAAAACAAGATGGTAATGATATGCGTAGGTACGGGATGTCTTGCCAACGGAAGTGCAG
>CAYYBZ010000357.1:0-2699 GCA_964470285.1 uncultured Oligoflexia bacterium | reverse complement strand
TGCAAAATTTCACCTGATAGTACCCACCTGATTTCAAATTGAGGGGACCACCCAGTTTCAAATTGAGGGACCCACCCGATTTCACGAAGGGGACCACCTTCGGACAGAAAGCGACAGTTTTGCTATAACTTCTTGAGATTGCAAATGAAAGGAGAAGTTATGGCAAGGAAGAGGATAACAGAGATGCGCAAAGAGGAAATCGGGAGATTACTGGGAATGGGTATGTCGGTAAGAAACATTTCGCAAATTCTCAAATGTTCAAGGAAGACGGTAAGGAAAATCCGTGATGGGGATAAAACAAGCTTTGAGATTTGTGGAGAATACAGGGAAGGCGTTTGGGCAGAAGGAGTTTATTGGGAAGGGGTTTTAGCGGAGTATCGTAAGGGCCATCCGCTGAAGTACATCTGGGAAGAGGGATTTAGTGAGAAAAGCACATATATTAGTTTCTGGCGGTATTTTTATAAGAGATTTCCATTGGAGCGGAAAGCTTCGGTAACCCACCGGGAATTTACTCCCGGACAAAGATGCGAGGTGGACTGGTGCGGATTTAAAGTTGAGTGGATAGATATTAAGACGGGGGAAGTTCATGATGCCTCGATATTCATAGGGGCATTGGGATTTAGCCAATACATTTTTGCGAAGGCAACACATGACGAGAAGAATCCTAATTTTTTGGAATCACATGCAAGGATGTACGAGCATTTTGGGGGAGTACCTTGCGTGACGGTACCCGATTGTTTAAAGCAAGGGGTAACCAGATGCCACCTTTACGATCCGGATATCAATCCGTCTTATACGGACTTGGCAAAGCTTTATAAGACGGCAATAGTTCCGGCCAGACCCGGTCACCCCAAAGACAAGGCTATTGTAGAAGTATCGGTTGGGCTGGTCAAAAGGTATTTCAGGTGGATCTATAGGGGACATACTTTTACATCTTTAGAGGAGATAAACCGAGCCGTTTGCGAGGTTATTGAGAAGATCAACAAAAAACCCCATACGAGATTCAAAAGATCAAGATACGAGATGTGGTTTGAGGTAGAAAGGGCAAAGTTAAAACCACTGCCCCTAGAACCTTATGAATATTTTGAATGGAGAGAGGCAAAGGTCCATCCGGATTGTCATGTAAGTGTTGACAGTGACTTTTATTCGGTACCCCACATACACAGGGGAAAAACTGTAAAGGTCAGAACGGGTAGAAAGCACGTAGAGATATATCTGGATATGGAAAGGATTGCCTTGCATCCCAAAAGCTTCTCCAAACAAGGGAGGTACATTACACGGGTAGAACATCTTCCGCCTAACTCAAGGGCTTATTTGGAGGCTACACCCCAAAACATTCTTTCACAGGCAAAGTTTATAAACAGGGATTTGCATGATCTTATCGATGAAATTTTTAAGGAAGACACCTTGGGTAATCTTCGAAGAGCTTTGGGGCTTGTACGCAGCGCAAGGGAGCAAATGAAAGCTTCAGGATACGAGACTGCCCAGGGTTTCATAAGCAGGGCATGCGAAACGATGAAAAAATATAAGAAGATCAGAGTTCCTTATTTTAAGGAACTCTTAAAGGGGCTTACAAAGGAATCATATCGCTGTGAAAACAGAGAAATCAAAAGAGGACCGAATAATACTATGTTACGTCACAACAAAACATCTCTGGAACTTATAAAGGGAGGTAAATAAGATGGCTCACGCACAACTTAAGAATTTAATGGCTGAAATGAGATTTTATGGAATGCTCTCGAGCTTAGACAAGACACTGGCTCAAGCAACTAGCGAGGATTGGAGCTTTGCCGAATTACTGGACGTCTTATTACAGGCGCAATACGACTTCAAAGAGAATAAAAAGGTAGAAAATAGAATAAAAGCGTCAAAACTCCGCATGAAACCGGAGCTTGAAGACTTCGATTTTACTGCCAAAAGAACCGTTACGAAAGCTCAGATAAAAAACTTATACGACCTAAAGTGGATCAATGAAGGAAGACCGATCCTCATAATAGGCCCCACGGGAGTAGGTAAAACCTTTATCGCTCAAGCCCTGGGGCTGCATGCCTGCAGAAACAAGTACACCGTCTCCTTTATGACCGTAACAAACTTTTTAGAGAACATCATGCTTGCAAGATCTTCCAATACCTATCTTAAGTTCAGAGACAAGCTGGCTAAGCCCGATCTTTTCATACTTGATGATTTTGGACTAAGAAAATTTAACTCAACAGAATCCCAGGATTTGTGTGAAATACTAGAAGAAAGATCCGCAAATAAATCGACAATCATTACAACACAACTTCCCGTGGATCACTGGGGTGAGGTTATCTCGGATCCGGTTATAGCCGATGCTATCATAGACAGGCTGATTCATTCTGCGATTAAACTGACCGTCACTGGAGAAAGTTATAGAAAGGTAAAAGCAAGAAAACTGGATAAACAGGTTCGTTCCGACTCCTTACGTTGATATGGAGCAATTATGTAGGGTGAGGTCGCTCGCGCCAGCTCCACCAAAGGGCTCCGCTTCGCGACCTCACCAATCCTTACGTAAACTGATTTTTTAGGAAAAAGTAATTATAAGGAAAAACTTGAAATGAAAAATAAGACTATTATATAACTAATCGTCGCTGCGCTCCGATGATGGGGGTGGGTCCCATTCCTGAAATCGGGTGGTCCCCATAGTGAAATCGACTGGGCTCTTTTAGTGAAATTGGGCA
>CAYYBZ010000356.1:0-2729 GCA_964470285.1 uncultured Oligoflexia bacterium | reverse complement strand
TTTATTGGAACAAAATGGGAAATACGATAGATAGATGGACAGGAAGAGCTGCACTCAGGGAAAGCGTGGAGCAAGCGCAGCAAGCGCAGCCGGAGGGACCCCGTACAAACTTTCAAAAATCGACGTAGCCATGACAGACGGACCCGGATTTTCAAGCCCGGCAAAGATTAAACTTAAAAACGGAAAGGAAATAAAGGGCCGCGTAGCCCGCAGCGATGATAAAACCGTTCAGATTATAAGGCAAGAGGGTTATCCGGAAAATATTAAATATACCGATATCGCCGCGATAGAATGGCGCTTTTTCCCGAAAACAATAAAATCGGTCAGAAACGGTAAAATGCAGGAAGTAAATCCCGAGGGTTCATATGTCAGCTTCAGCGAAAAGCAGGGACTTTTCAAAAAGGAATGGACGAAAAAGAAAGGTAAATACCTGGATGAAACGGACGATAAGGTTACTCTGGAAGTAGACGGAGAAATAAAAACGATTAAGAAAACTGCCTTAAGAGACATCAAATTAGAGCATGAGCCCTTTAAAGAGGGATTCGAACATCTTATTTACAGATCAGACGGTACTGTACAGTGGGCCGAAATAGTTAGAGTTGATACAGGCAATCAGATTGTTTTCAAAGTGGGTACAAACGCCGAAGGTAAAGCTTTATATAAGGCATTTCAACTGGAAGATGTAGTTGAGTTTGAAAAAACATATATGCAGGCCTTTTCAAAAAGTTATAGTACAAGAACTCAGGGCTGGTGTAATCCGGGAACCCCTATACCTGACCATACATTTGTTCCTTTCAGGCACAGAAAATATGCTTTTGAGCATGAAATTGCAAGAGCCGCAAAGGAAGGTGAAGAGGCCCTTTTCAATATGGATATTGTGGACGCCAGAGCAAGAAATTCGTTCATTCACAGAAAGAAGGTTGACAAAGATAAAGCCAGGCTGGCCGAGCAGGAAGCTTCTGTAAGGAGTGCGGAACATGACCTTGAACTCAAGAAAAACCGTGTTGAAGAAGCAAAGCGCGATCTTTCCTTGAGTGCGCAAAGACATCTCAATAATGACTGGCACATAGAACAAATAAGAGAAAATCCGACCTACAGGCGGTTATATGAAAGTTATTATGAGGAGTTTAAACCTAAAGCGGAAAATGCCGTGCTTGGAGAAGAAATTGGGGGAAGATGGGTTAATTCTTTTGCTCACGAAAAAGCAATAAAGGCCGCGGCAGGTGAACTGGATCTTGATCTTCCAAAACTCTTATCTGAATAAAACAGGTGGTTTTAAAATATGAAATTTAGAATTCTCATTTTTCTTTTCATTATGCTTATACCGTTAAGGATCGTTTCACAGGAAGAATCTTCCGATTTACTTAAAGATTTTTTAAACGATTTGTACAGGAGCAATGCCCAGGAATACCTGACCGCCAGAACGGACGAATTCAACGATTTCTGTGATCGCTACGGAATAGATAAGCAGAACATTGAAAATATCGAAAAATATCTAAAACTGTATTTCTTTCATGATCTTTTTACCGGAGTGAGCGCTCAAAACTGTTCTTATGCAGGTGCATTTAAAATTCGATATTTCTGGCACTGGGTGACACCCAATCCCAGATACGATATTTTAATGCTACCCGGGAAAAAATCCTTAACGGAAATAAAACCGCCCGCCGGGTTTTCAAGATATAAAAGTTTCGCAAGTATAGACAGAGTTCCTTCATTGTTTCTGGGAGATTTAGCGAAGGATAGTCCTAAATATTCGCATCCTAAGTGTGGAGATTTTTATACTTTCGGATGGTGCAGCGAAAGGGAGATGGCTTTCAGTCTTTTACTGTCTCTATACGGTTATGAAACTAAAATTAAACAGGAAGGAATACATGTCTGGTCGTCATTCTGGGTTTCATTTAGAGGAAAAGACGGGGAAAAGATAAATTTGGTTGCTCTGGTCGATAATACATTCGATATTCTTAATTGGAAAGATGCTCACGGATTGGAAAAGAATGCATGGGCAAAGGATTACGGTTCAGGCCAGAGTGTAGGTTGGTATAACAGAACCGTAAAATCTGCAGATGAGATTAAATTAGTAAGTGGTATAACAGTCAAAGAATCTGCAAAAAAGCGTCTTGAAAGACTTGTCAACGAATATTTTGAAGGATTTTAATTTAAGAATCTTTTGTTCAGAATATCGGCTCGGTCTGACTGTATTTAAAAATTTATTTTCACAGACCGGGGCATATAGCCTGATCTGTATTTGAAGCTGCTCCCAAACCCGAGGGGTAAATGCCTTTTACGAAAGCTTCTAATATATAGTCGTTTCCTGTTCTTCTTGAAGCCATAAAATGATTTAGATCATTAAGATAAGGATCGTCAAATTCGCTTATATTCCATTCTCCATCGGCTAATACGTCTCTTGTAAATAAGGCATGCCCGTCCAAATCATCGGGAATTCCGGGATAGGACCAGCTCCAGGAAACGTCAAAGTAACATGTAGTTGTAAGAACCTGAACTGAAAGATTAAGATTGGAAGGTGCTCTCATTGTAGATTCGGCTGCGTTAACGGACACGGCTATCTCCTGTGGAGATCCGTCAATTGGACCGGCGTCTATTGTAAACGTTCCTGTGTAATTATCTGCCGGCAATCCGTAACAATCAATGCTGACAACTGCGCCTGCGCTTGAAAAAGGCTCCACGCTGCCGCTTGCCGGTGTTACAGATAGAAAGGGCAGATCGGAACT
>CAYYBZ010000355.1:0-2733 GCA_964470285.1 uncultured Oligoflexia bacterium | reverse complement strand
TTCTTCTTAAATCATCGGATAAAACCTCATAAGCTTCCCTGATATCTTCAAGCAGAATTTTTCTTTCGTCTTCCTCCAGAAGGCTGTATGTTCCCTGCGAATCAAAATTATAAATTTCAACCAGCTCCCTGTAAGCCTGTTCAACGAGCTTTTTGGGAGCCTCTTTCCCGATTTCAAGTATTTTGTAATAATCTTTTTTTTTTGAGGAGGTCATTAAATCTTTAATCCCTTATTAAACCGCCTAAAAGTCTTTCAATTTCCCTGCTTGGCCTTGAATGAGGGGAGTGAAGAACCAAAGGAGATCTTGCCTGAATAGATTTCCACACGGAATCATCGTAATGTATGGCTCCGGTAAATTGGGCGTCAATACCGAAATATCTTCTGCAGGCTCTTGCCATGGCCTCGCCTATCTTGATGTCCTGGGTGTTTTTTACCTGATTTAGTATTATTTTAATGCTGAAGCTTTTAATAAGCTGTGAAAGTTCGCTGTAAATGGAGCCGTCAATTTCTTCTATTTTTTGAAGAAGTTCAAACGGAGTTTTTAATTTGTTTTTGTCTTTATCCGTTACTATATCGTCTATCATTTTTCTTACAGTAAGTATAGGAACGGAACCTTTGATTTTTCTATAAAAAACCGATTTTAAAAACCTGTAGGCGTTTTCTATTGACGTAGGTTCAGGAAGCAGCACCAGAATTCCTAAATCTGCACTTATAAAGAAATCGAGAATGTTAAAGCTGGTACCTGCCCCGAGATCAAGAATTATATTATCTTTCTTAAGCTTCTTAAACTGTCTTATAAAACGCATTTTCTGCGCATATTTCAGATTAGCCACATCAAGCATGTCTCCAGATCCGTTTATAAGGGATAAATTGTCTACTTTCGTATCGATTAAAATTTCTTCGAGGGACTTAACGTCTTTTTTGATAAACTGTCCCAAAGTTTTTTTCGGATGAGATATCCCGAAGCAAGTATGAAGGTTTGCTCCGCCCAGATCGGCATCAACAAGCAGAACCCTTTTGCCTTCCTGGGCAAGTTTTATCGCAAGGTTAACGGATAAAAGTGTTTTTCCCGTACCGCCCTTACCTCCTCCTATTGCCCAGACATTTTTAGGGAAAATATCTTCGCGCTTTTTTAAAAGCTTTGGACTTAAAAAATCAAATGTAAGATTCTTATCCTGATTTTGCTTCAACCTGAATATCCTGTAAGTATGTTATTTTTCGAGTTCGACGTTCCAGTATGAAATATCTATCATATTCAGGAACTGTTTCCACTCTGCATATTTAATTGATTTAATACTAAAACCTAGTCCTGCCCTCCAGTTGGGACGAACGGGTTTTCTAATAAGTTTCATTCTTGCCTGTGCCGGGGTTCTTCCCCCCTTTTTACGATTGCAGTCAATGCAGCTTGTCACAACGTTTTCCCATGTACTTGATCCGCCCTGCGATTTGGGAACTACGTGGTCAAGGTTAAGTTCCGTTTTAGGAAGAGTAGTTCCGCAATACTGGCAGGTATTTTTGTCTCTTGTAAAAATGTTAATCCTTGAAAAACGTATTCTTTTCTTGGGCAGTTTATCGTAAGTTAAAAGAAGGATTACTCTTGGAACCCTTATAGCCTTACCGACGATTCCCACGCTTTCATGGCCCGTCTCAATCCCAAGCTGGCTCCAGCTCATGAAATCGAAGGTTCGGTATTGTTCGTCCACTATACGGGCAATACCCGTAAATATCATACAGAAGGCACGTCTGACCGTAGTAATATGGACAGGCTGATAAGACCTGTTTAAAACCAGAACACCTGTGTTTACCATAGCCATAAGTCCCTATTTTCCCTCGATTATTTTTAAAACTTTTTTAAATGCCTTTACAATTAACATAAACTCTTGCTTTAAAACAGCCCTTAAGTCAAGTAAAACTTCATCATTCTCAATCCTTACGATTATCGGAGGATTAAAATTTCTAAACGCTTTCTCAATTTTTGAAGCTTTACCATCACTTTTAATAGCCACTACTTTTGTTTTCAGCTCCATTCCAGGATAAGCACCACCACCGACATAGGATTTACCTTCTCTTACTATTATATCAGAAAAATTGCCTGAATCCTCATTTCTGAGCATAGTTGCCAATTCTTCAGCTTCTCCATTAATTTCAGATAGTTGTTTAGTTAACATGCTAACAACAGGGATTTTTTCATAATCGTTTTTTACATAATGCAGAAGTGTAGCCTGAAGAGCTGCTAAAGTCATTTTACAGACCCTCAATGCCCTGAACATGGGATTTTTCTTAAGCTTTAAAATCAGCTCGCTTTTCCCGCAAATGATTCCGCATTGAGGTCCTCCAAGTAATTTATCTCCGGAAAATGTAATCAGATCAATCCCTGAATCAACCGCTTGCCTTATCGTCATTTCTTTATCAAAATTTTTATTGTCGAGTTTTACAAGAAGACCGCTACCTGCGTCATAAAGGGTTGTTATTCCGTATTTCTTACCCAGTTCAACAATATCTTTTAAAAGTACCGCCTGCTTATAACCGATAATTTCGAAATTACTCGTGTGAACCTTAAGAAGCATTTTTGTTTTTGCGGTTATAGCAGACGAATAATCTTCTATACGTGTTCTATTCGTAGTGCCGACTTCTTTGAGCCGGGCGTCACCGGCTCTCATTATTTCATTTATTCTGAAACCTCCGCCGATCTCAACTATCTCTCCCCTTGAAACTATTACTTCCCTTCTCCTG
>CAYYBZ010000354.1:0-2747 GCA_964470285.1 uncultured Oligoflexia bacterium | reverse complement strand
GGGCTATATATAACGATCCTCATATACTTCTGATGGATGAAGCATCCTCAGCTCTCGATTATAAATCTGAAGACCACATAAAAAAAGTAACAAGGCAACTGGCGGATGAAGGAGCCACTGTCATTATCATCGCGCACAGGTTAACGTCAATCACACATGCAGATAAAATTATAGTTATCTGCAGAGAATCTTGAATCTTTTACGATCTTTTCTATTATATCGTCACCTATCAGTAAAAGTTCCTTTGCCGATTTTCCTTCTAAAACGGAATTGATCTCTTCTTCAAAAGCCATATAGGTCGAAGAAATATTGAGAATACCCTGGGTATTAAAATCATCTTTTCTTAAAAGAACCGCATTTCTTAAAATGCCCTCACCTTTAAGTTTTTTTAAAAAATCTGTTGTTTGGGAAAAAATATCCGAATCAATCCACTGTTCACCCAGAATAACGGTAGTGTTCTTAAGATATTTAAGGGATAAGGCTGCCTGATCGAGCAGCTCCTTTCTTTTTGTGTCATCCCCGCCTATTCTTTCACTTACAAGTTTTTCATCCGGAAATTCACAGTCTTTTGTAACCAGAAGTTTTTTACTTTTATCCTTAAACATTTTTCTAAAATGCAGATACAGGACAGGATGAGTTTTAAGAATATCGGTTCCGACTAAAAGGATATTCTGTGATTGGCGGATATCCTCCACACTTTCCGTTGCCAGACCGTTTTCTTTTAAGAAATTGTAAAGTTCAAAAGCTCTTTTTGTTACGTTTACAAGGACGGTTCCTGCTCTTTCTGAAGTCTGCGCTATCTTTCTTAAAATCCAAGCCTCTTCGTTTGTAATATCGGTAGAAGATACTATTTTAAAGCTTTCTCTTCCTGTTCTTGAAAGGAGATCCGAAAGAATTCCCTTAAGCTCAAGATTAGCCTCGCTCATAGTAAGTTCCTTAAAATCATCCTCTTCGCGCATAAGCGGTGTTTTTATTCTGTTCGAATCTAAAAGTTCCGAATAACCGAATCTCCCCCGGTCGCAAAGCCACCAATCGTTCACCTTGGAATTGTATCGGGGAGTTAACCTTCTTATCTTTTTTTGTTTTCTGTTTATGTTTTTGTCTTTCCATATCTGAATCGAACAGTTAAGGCCGCATTGGACGCATGAGCTGTCTATTGTTTTGAGCTCCCACGGCCTGGCTGAAAATCTGAATTCTCTGGTCGTCAAAGCGCCCACAGGACAGAAATCACCCAGATTGCCGGAAAAACCCGACGAAAGCGGTTTATCTGCGAAAGTGGTGATTTCCGAATTATGCCCCCTCTTTTTTATAACAAGTTCATGAACCCCAACGATGTCACGATAATACCTTGAGCATCTTGAACATAAAATGCATCTTTCGGAATCAAACATTATATGGTCGCCGATAATTTTATGTTTAACCAAATGCCTTTTGGGTTCTTCATACCTGCTTATGCCGGTTCCGTAGGCGAAGGAATAATCCTGCAAGGGACATTCGCCTCCTTTATCGCAGATCGGGCAGTCAAGAGGATGATTTGCCAACAAAAACTCTAAGACGCCCTCTCTGGCCTTTTTAACTTTTTCCGTATCGGTCAGGACTTCCATCCCCTCACAAAGAGGTATGGCACAGGAAATCTGTAGCTTGGGATTATCCTTGATTTCAACCAGGCACATTCTGCATGAACCCTCTATTCCTATAGACGGGTGATAACAGAAATGCGGAATTTCGATTCCTATGGACTGCGCCGCAACAAGAATCGTAGTTCCCTGTTCAACGGTAACCTCTTTTCCGTCAATTTTCCCTGTTATCATTTTTTTATCTGCTCCCAAAATCTAATTATCAGTATTTCTATCTGTCACATTCTCCCATAATGGGATCAAGACTTGCGATTATTGTCACGCAGTCGGGTATCATATTACCCTTTAATAGCTCCTGCAGTATCTGAATATTGAAAAATGATGGAGATTTTATCCTCACCCGTGATGGTATGTGCCCACCGTCACTCTTAAGGTAGAAGCCGAGCTCACCTTTAGGATTTTCAATTGCGCTGTAAACTTCCCCGGGCGGTATTTTAACTCCGTCACACATTATTTTGAAATGATCTATCAGCTCTTCCATTTTTGTATAAACTCTGTCTTTGGGAGGTATGAAAATTTCCGGATCATCGACGTGATAAGGGCCTGAAGGAAGATTGTTAACTGCCTGTTCGACAATTTTCAGGCTTTCTTTGATTTCCAGAATTCTGAGCATGTAGCGGTCGTATGCGTCTCCCTTTTCTCCGACTATCACTTCAAAATCAAAATCTTCATAAGAAAGGTAAGGTTTGTCTTTTCTTAAATCCCAGTCAATTCCTGTGCATCTTAAGTTCGGACCGGTTAGGCCGTATTCAATGGCCATCTCTTTGGTAATAACACCTACACCGTTATTTCGGTCAAACCAGATTCTGTTTCTGTTAAGAAGGCCCTCAATATAATCAATGTGCTTGCGAAAGTCTTTCAGAAACTGTTTAACGTCCATTACCCATCCGTTTGTCGCGTCTCTGGCAACGCCGCCCACTCTTGTGTAGCTGGTTGTAAATCTTGCTCCTGTTAATTTCTCGAAGATATCGTAAAGTCTTTCCCTGGGATTCCAGGCATAGAAACCCGCGGTAATGGCTCCTAGATCAACGCTGTAAGCTGTTAGCGCAAGCATGTGCGATGAAATTCTTGACAGCTCACAGCATATCACCCGGATGTACTGTGCTCTTT
>CAYYBZ010000353.1:0-2764 GCA_964470285.1 uncultured Oligoflexia bacterium | reverse complement strand
GGCAAAAGAAGTTGCAACCTATATCAATAACCTGAGGGCGAAGGATAAACTTCCCAAAGACTCTAAATTTTTATTAGAAAAGACCGGCCGGGACTGGCACATAATTTACGTTGAGGCTAATCTTCTGGGCAAAGCCTTTTTTGACAGGAAGTCAATCATCGGAAAGAAAATGACAGAGATGCCCTCCATGCTTTTCTCTACAAAGGGTGAAGGGCTTCGAGAGACAATGAGCGAGGCCGGGATCACGCATCTTGTTTTTAAAACACCTACTTTAAAGGACATAATCAGGGCCGATCTTGAAATTAAGGAAGAAACAAAGATAGGCGCCTATACAATTTTCATTCTATAGGATTATCATATAATCGATTTTTGAAAACGGCAGAAATATTTCCTTAAAGGGCAGTTCGGATTCGGAGATTTTCATATTTGAAATCGTTTCCACCCGGATAAGAAGACCCGCCGCCTTTTCCTTAACTACGTTTCCTGAAATTCTTACCGCATTGTCCAAAAGATGTCTTTCCTGATTCTTGTTCATGTATTTAAATCTGAAAAGCGGCGTATTTAGAAAAATCTCGACTTTTTTCTTTTCCATAAAAAACGATCCTTCCGGTTCTTGCTAACTGACAACAAATTTGAATATTTTTCTAATCAAGTTATTTATCGCCTCAAAAAACCTGCCTTCGGGTAAAAGCTTTATAAGGGCTATGATTCCGGCACTGAGCAAGAAAACAATAGCGATTAAAAGCCAGTTTTTAACGCAGAATTTATAAACAGAACCCTTTCTCTGCCAGGCTATTCTGGAATCTACATCTCTGAGTATCTCCGAATCTTCCTGCGCCTTCTGCGACCAGAAACTTAACGTAGCTGCCTTTTTATCCTTATCCTTGACAATGTCCCTGTCGGGGTAAAGAAACTGGATAAAGGAGGCAAGCTTTGCCGAATTGACCTCAAAGTAATTACTTGTCAGAACACGCTCAAGCTCGTCCCCGAATTCTCTGGCTGTTTGATACCTTTTTTTAAGGTTTCTCTCAAGGGCATTCATCACAACCTCGTCGAGATTCTCAGGGATTGAGGGATTATATGCCCTTGGGGATATAATTTTATCGCTTCTAACGGCTTCAATGGTTTTATATTCTTTGTCTCTTAAAAAGAGCCTCGTACCTGTAAGCATCTCATACAAAACAATTCCTAAACTGAATATATCTGAGCGGAAATCAATCTCTTCGCCCCTTGCCTGCTCGGGGGACATATAGCTGAATTTACCCTTCAGGATTCCGGGCTTTGTTAAAATAACCTTGTTGGCCGCCTTGGCTATACCGAAATCCGCGATTTTCACGGCACCGTCCCACGATATGAGAATATTGGGAGGGCTGATATCACGGTGAACGATGTTAATGATTTGGTTGAACGAATCTTTTTTATTATGCGCATAATCAAGCCCGGAGCATATTTCCATTGCTATAAAAACGGCCAGACCGGGAGGGAACATCATGTTCTGTTTGATCTGTTTTCTTACAATGCTGCCAAGCGGCTTGCCGTCGATATACTCCATGGCAAGATAGTAGACATCTTCGATTTTCCCGAAATCGTATAGCTCAACAATATTTGGATGTCGAAGCGTGATCATGATCTTGGCTTCATCGAGAAACATCTTTATGAATTTAATGGAATTGGTGAAGCTGGACATGATTTTTTTGATGGCTATGCCCTTATCGGACGAAGTTTCCGCACGATAAACCTCGGCCATACCGCCTATGCCGACTTTTTGAACTATGCGGTATCTTCCGAATCTCTTACCTACGAGGTCTCCATCAAAAGGCATGCCCTTAGTATAAATTATTTTCCCCCTTTTAAGAATGAATAATTGATTGCCGATTAGCTGAATTATATCAATGACTATTTGAGCTGATTTCCTTATACTTTTTGAAATGAAAATTTTGCTTTTAAACCCGCCTGCGCAGCAAAGACATTTAAGGGCCAATTTCTGCAGCAACGTATCGAAGGGAAATTATTACTACCCCGCCGTCGACTTACTGGTTCAATCAGGGATACTTTCTAAATACCTTGAAGTGAGCGTAGTCGATGCAATAGTTTCCGGAATGGACGAACAGCGGGTTTTATCTTTTATCGCAAAGGAAGGCTTTCAGGGAATAATCTCTTTAACCGGATCTTCGTCGAGATTTTCCGATCTTAAATTTTTTGAATCGGTAAAAAATAAGTTTCCCGACACGAAATTGCTAATAATCGGCGGTTATCTGCTTACTCAGTACGGTGATGTACTCAGGGACAATACTTTTATCGACGGAGTTTTACTCGACTGGAGCTCTTTTGAAACTCTTGATTTTTTTAAAGGCGGGAAAGGTTCCTTTTCCGATATCGCAATTAACGGAAACAACCCGAAAAGCCTTCACAACGAAACTAAAAAGCAGGCCCTTTTTCCGCTTCCCAGGCATGAGCTTTTCCCGTTGAAGCTCTATCATCACCCAAATGCCAGATATCATCCCTATTCCGTTTCCGTGCATTCATTCGGATGCCCTTATAAATGTGACTACTGCATGTACAGCTTAACTCCCTTCAGGATCCGCCCCGTCGCCAACGTGATTGAAGAGCTCAATCATTTAAAATCGATTGGAGTAAGAGAAGTATTTTTTCAGGATCCCACCTTCGCCGCCGCCAGAAAGGAAGCGCTCGAACTATGCAGGCAGATGAAGGCATCGAAACTTAAAATGAGCTGGTTCTGCCAGTCAAGAGTGGATCACATGGA
>CAYYBZ010000352.1:0-2769 GCA_964470285.1 uncultured Oligoflexia bacterium | reverse complement strand
CCTTCGGTGTCCCTTGAACCGGGAGTAAAATCCTCATCCGGTACTGCTATGAAAAACATTTCTGTTCCGTTACTGGCCGGGAAGCCGTCATCAGGCATAAGATCTCCGGCATAGAAAAAGCCCAGGATGTTCCCGGTGCCGGTTCTTTCAATATTGTTTACTACAGGGGACATAAGAATAATTATCTGTTTGTAGGAATCTATACTCGACTCATTGCCAAAATAGTATCTGTCAATCGGCAGTATTTTACTGTCAAAGTTTTCTCTTAATTTTGCAAGCTTTTGTGCAAAGAAGGCGCTGTTTTTTATGGCCGGATCGGTTGCATCATCTACATAAATTGCCGAAGTTTCGCTCTGAGTGAAAAGTGTAGCATTAACTCTTACGAAAGATTTTGTATCATCCGCTTTATTGATTACATTAAACTGTCTGCTTGACGGTAGAGGCAAGAAAGCGGTTTTTGCCATAATCCTGGAAGAAGTGAAGGGCCTGTTAAGAATTTTTTCAGCAGCCTTAAATTCAACATCTCTTAGAAGAGAATCAAAATGAGGGTTGCCGGGATTTTTTGCATACCCTTCAATGCGTTCAATATCTTTTTTAGAGGGTCTTTCTGAGAATTTTCCGGTTAAGTTTATCTCATGATCAGAGTTGCCGCTCTCTGATGTGTAAATTATCAAAAAGTACTCTTCGGTCTGGTTGGGAGTTAGAAATCGTATATTGGCCTTGTCGCCCGGAATATCTACTATGAAAGGCTCACCCAGTTTTAGGTTGTACGGGACAACTAAATCGGGATTTGTAACTCCACATCCCGTAAGTAGAATTACATAAAGAACTATCAGGCTATTAAGTTTTAAACCCCTTATCATCCAGTTTTAAACCCTTTATAAATTTTTTAATCTTTTTATCAAGTTCCCTTAAGCTTCCGTTATTTTCAATAACGTAATCTGAAAACCTCCTCTTTTCAGATAGCGGCTTCTGGGATTTTATCATTTTGAGAGCGTCCTTTCTTGTAAAACGGCCTGGGCCTTCTCTTTTTATGAGCCTTGAGATCTGCTTTTCTCTGGATGATGAAATTAGCAGTATCAGATCAAAGCCATTTTGAAGTTTAGCTTCAATAAGAAGCGGAACTTCGAATACTGCTGCTTTTACTTTCTTGCCCTTTAATCTCATTATGATTTTTAGTCTTTCCGCTTTAACTAAAGGATGAATAATACGCTCTAATTTTTTCTTTAAACTCGGATTTTCAAAGATCAGTTTTCTTAATTTTTTTCTTTTAAGTTGTCCGTTTTTTGTGATGTATTCAGTGCCCAATATTTTTTTAATCTTTGTAAGAACGGCACCTCTTTTTTGAATAACTTTAACGAGCTCATCGGAGCTGAAGGTTTTGAACCCCAATTCTTTAAAGAGCTTAAGAGCAGCTGTTTTACCGGTTCCCGGTCCTCCGGTAAGCCCTATCTTATACATGCGCGTAATCTATAATTTTCAATGCTTCATGTCAAACGCTAATTTCCTAAAAACGTTTGAACTTTTAAATACTTGTAAATAATGAAAAAAATGCTTGTTTCAGCAATTATTTGATGGTAGAAATACTGCTTCTTTCAGGAGTTTTTCTTATGAAGACAGCTTCTAAACTATTTGTAATTATTGTGTTTTTTGTTATTTTGTCCTGTAATGACGGGAAAAAGGCCCAAAAAGCCAAGGAAGTGGATAAAATACAATTAAAACAGGAAGATAGAGTCGTGTTGGCAAAAGTTGGTCAGCATAAAATCTATGCCGATGATCTTGATAGTACATTAACAAACCTTCCTTCCTATATGAGATCTAAATTCTCAACGAAAGAAGGTAAAATGAAACTTCTCAACAAACTTATTACCAGGTTTTTATTGTACGATAAGGGAATAGAGGAAGGACTTTTGGAAGAGCAAGCCATTAAGAGAAACCTGGAAGAATACAGAATATCGCTTGTTTCTGAACAAATGAAATCAAGACTGCTTGCGAAAGAAAGGACACCAGCTGCTTTGATGGATTACTATGAGAAGAATAAGCTTGATTACAGAAAGGGAAAAAAAATTCCCGATTATAACGAGGTTAAGGGGGCTGTTTCGGCCGATCTTTCAAAGGAAATCTTGAAAAATTATATTGCAAGACTAAAGCATGAAAATGAAATAATTGTGAACGAAGGTTTTTTTAAAGAAGAGGAGAGAGATTAAATATGAGTAATGATTTCGGTGTTATCGTTTTCCCCGGGTCAAATTGCGACCGGGACTGCTATAACGTTATCGAAAGAGTACTTAAAAGGACGGTTAAATATGTCTGGTATGAAGAAGGCTTTTCTCCGGATGATTTCAAATGCATTTTTTTACCGGGCGGTTTTTCATACGGAGATTATTTAAGGGCCGGAGCGATGGCCAGATACTCAAGGGCTATGGACAGCCTTAAAGAGCACGCAGAAAAGGGAGGCCTTGTTATAGGTTCGTGTAACGGATTTCAAATACTTCTGGAAGCGGGAATGCTGCCCGGAGTTACCCTTAGGAATTCCGGTCTTAAATTCATATGTTCCGATATTCATGTAAAGCTTGAAAGAACCGACACTCCTTTTTCAACGGCAGGTCAAAAGGGAAAAGTATACAGACTTCCCATAGCACACAACGAGGGTAATTACTTTATTGAGCAAGACAGACTTAAGGAATTAGAAAATAACAATCAGGTTATTCTAAGATACTGCAGCCCTGCAGGCGAAGTTAATGAACAGTCAAACCCAAACGGCTCTCT
>CAYYBZ010000351.1:738-2776 GCA_964470285.1 uncultured Oligoflexia bacterium | reverse complement strand
ACAAGTTCTCCTGCTGAGTGCAAACCAGGTAAACTTCTTGCATCGTTAGACATGGTTTCGATTGATACAAGAAGCAAGGCTTTGATAGACGAAGAAAGAGTTAAACAGGGGCTTAACGAAAACCCGGAGATAAAATACTTAACCAAGGCCAAGAATATGGGTCTTGGATCCGCAAATGTTGATCTTATTAATATTACTATTTAGCGCCATGAATAAGCTTATAATTAAAACGGCAATTATAATCTTTCTTTGCTTTCCTCTAAATACTTTTGCAATGGACATTACTGCATCCTGGGATGAAGTCGTCGAAGATACTGAAAACAATCCCGAAGAAATTGAGGGATATTTTCTTTATTACGGGAATCAATCAAGAGGCAGTGAAGCTAAAGATAGCTCTCCTGGCATATATGATGAAAGAGTTAATGCCGGTAATACAACTTCATATGTTTTATCTGATCTTGACGAAAGTCTTAGTTACTGTTTTGCAGTAACGGCTTATGATCGGTGGGGTAATGAAAGTGAATACTCTACGGAATTTACATTAAATGCAGAAGGCGCAAGGGCTCAAACTTCAGTTTCCGGGGGCTGCGGAAACATTGAAAATCCCAGCACATCAGACTCATCGGCAATAATTACAATCATGTTTCTGATTTCTTTTTTATTCCCATTTGTCTTCCTTTACCCAAGAATTTTCCGACTTCGTAATAAGCCATATTACCGGTTGCATAGATAAACGGTTTAACCTTTTCAATATCCGGAAGTCCGTTTTCGCCCAAAATCTCTTCATGGGCCTTTATATCTAAAATTTCACCGATGAATTGTGTGTGAAGACCTAATTCAGTAGTTTGTTTAAGCTGGCACTCCAGAGAAAAAGGAAATTCTGCAATGTACGGGGCATTAACCTTATCCGATTTGACAGGTGTTAATCCTAGTGTTTTAAATTTATTTTCATCTCTTCCGGAATACGTGCCCACATAATCCGCTTCTTTAATATATGAAACTGAGGGTATATTAACGGTAAAAGATTTTGTTCTTTCAATATTTGCATATGTATACGTTGCCTTTCTCAAAGAGATCGCCACGCATGGAGGTCTTGAGCAGCATATACCGCCCCATGCGACGTTCATTATGTTGGGAGTACCCTTTTCATCATAAGTTCCCACTATCAAAACAGGATTAGGGTGTATGATTGAATCCTTACCAATCGACTTTTTCATCATTTCCTCCATTCTTGTAAAAGCAAAAGAAGTCTAAAGGGAATTCAGTGTGTACTTTTTCTGAGCCTAAGACTTCCGAGCGAATGAAAAAGTACACACTGAATTCTTACCAAGTGTTCTTATGTATTCTTTTTTTATCAAATCTGTCAACCGGAGCTGTTTTTTGATCCGGCCAACCGATTGAAATCAAAGCAAAAGGAATAATATGCTCAGGAGTTTTTATCAGCCTTTTCATGGGTTCCATTCTCTGTTCTCTTGGATAAATCCCTAGCCACACAGCACCTAACCCCTTTGCATGCGTAGCCAGCAAAAGATTTTGTGTAGCAGCGGAGCAATCCTGGGCATAATAACCCGGATGGTCCTGGGCCTTTGAATCGGCGCAAACGAGAATGGCAAGAGGAGCCTCTTTAAGCATCTTGGAATTAGGATGAAATTCAGGAATTTTATCGAGGGTTTTCCTGTCATTGATAATGACAAAGTGCCACGGTTGTTTGTTATTAGCCGAAGGCGCCATCATTGCGGCCCTAAGAATCTCTTCAATTAAATCATCGGATACAGGCTTATTCTCGTATAGCCGGATACTTCTTCTTGTATGAATCGCCTCAATTACTTCCATATTTTTCTCCTTATTTTTTAGTTAAAAGCCAACAACCTTTTGCAATGTTACAATTTAAAAGATCATTATAAAAAATCCGTAATATACTTTTTTGAGCCTAAGCGGGTTTCGCGAAAAAAATATATTTAAACATTCTCCGCCTATTACTCAAAAAGCCAACAACCTTTTGCAATGTTACAATTTAAAAGATCATTATAAAAAATCC
>CAYYBZ010000351.1:0-638 GCA_964470285.1 uncultured Oligoflexia bacterium | reverse complement strand
GTAATATACTTTTTTGAGCCTAAGCGGGTTTCGCGAAAAAAAAGTATATTACGGATTTTTTATATACAGCCATTTAACTTTTTATTCATTGTAAAAAAGGGAGCGCTTTTCCCACTTTTTAGCCTTTCGCACCCTTATTGTCCCGGGTGGCTTCTTTCTGTATCCCTCCCCTAATGAGCTCTTAGCAAACTGAAGCTGCCTTTCCACCATTTTCGAAAAACTTTGTAACAGCATATCATGAGCCCGTTTTGGTTTAACACTGTACATATTATTTTCATTAAAGATGTCGATTACTCTGTGAACAGCCTCTATAGTTGAAACACAGTTTTTATCCGGCTGTATTCTTATTTTGTAAGATGAAACCTTGTCGGGTGTAAATGTAATTCTTGGAAGATCATGAAGATTTTTACTGAGTTTCATTATCTTTTTAGCCATGGACCAGGTACCGTCAATAACAAAAATCAAAGGCTTTGTGCTTTTTGAAATGAAGTTTGCGGGTTCTTTACCGCTGAGTTTATCAATATTAATTGAATTCTTTCCCGGATATAAAACCATCGAAGAGTATTTACTATCAGAAATTAAATTATTTATTTCTTCATTATTGGAAAAATCCACGCCCTCATACAAACGCGAGTTTG
>CAYYBZ010000350.1:0-2777 GCA_964470285.1 uncultured Oligoflexia bacterium | reverse complement strand
CAGTTGGTAGAGCCGCCGGCTCATAACCGGTAGGTCCCAGGTTCGAATCCTGGTGGGCCCATAGTATAAATATAAAAAGATTATTGTTTATGAGACTTAAAACATGAAACCGAAGTTTTTGGAAAAAAACTTAATATCAATCTAAAAGTGCATTTCTAAAATTAGAAATGCACTTTTTTTATCTTTAAGGAGAATTAAGGTGAAGAAGGAAGATCTGGATAATATCTTGGCATTGCAGGCGGTTGATGCTGAAATTGACAGGATAAAGGCTTCCAAGCAAAAAATGCCCGAAGATATAGAAGAGGTAGAAAATTTGCTCTCAGATAGGAAAGCCCAGTCAGAGCATGCAAAAGCAAAGATAGAAGAGCTTGAAAAACAAAAAAGTGCTCTTGAAATTGAAATCAAAACCGAAGAAGACAGAATACGAAAAGACAAGGGCAAATTGATGCAGGTAAAATCCAATAACGAGTATCATGCTCTTTTAAGGGAGATTGATAATTCAAAACGTGAGATTTCGGATAAAGAAACTCTTATAATTAAACTAATGGAGGAAATTGACGAGAAAAAGGAATTAACCGAACAACTTACATCCGGTCTGGAAAATCTTGAAAAGGAAATTGTTGAAAGAAAAAAGGAGTTTGAGGAATTTCTGAAAGATGCTCAGAAGAACATTGAGGGTAAGGAATCTTTAAGGAAAGAATATCTTGAAAAAATCGATAAATCTCTGCTAAGAAAATATCAGATGATAAAAAATAAACTCGAATATTCGGATGTTTTAGTTAAAATAGCTGATTATTCCTGTAGTTCATGTAATATGAATATACCTCATCAGGTAATAAATGAGATTAGAGCTTTAAAGCAGGTACATACCTGTCAGTCTTGCCAACGAATTCTATACTGGAGTGATGGGAATGAAAAAAACAATTAAATTCAATGACTTTCTTAGATTCATCGCAGAAAATGAAAATTTCGTAGAAACCTTAAAAGAATTTTCCGGTATGACGCATGCTGAAATAAAGGGTCTTTTGATTACCCACGGCATGAATCCGGAGAATCCCGATATTGACGTTGTTATAGACCAGAGGCAGGATACAGCAGTTGGTTTTTTCGTTACAACCAACTATCAGATTTTTGTTGACGGTGCGTCAAGGGGTAATCCCGGCCCTTCAGGAATAGGAGCCATATTTTTCGACGGGAAAGATGAAGTAAAGAGAATGAAAAAGTATATCGGAGAAGCAACAAACAACGTAGCTGAATACGAGGCCCTTATAATGGCTTTGAAAGAGGCTTTGAGAATGAAGTTTTACTCAATTCGAGTCTTTTCAGATTCTGAACTCTTGGTTAAACAGATAAACGGTGAATATCGGGTTTTAGACCCTGATCTTGAAAAACTCTATAAGAGGGCCTATAAAGAAATACATAAATTCACCTCATTCAGGCTGAAACATCTGGGCAGAAGAGGGAACAAAATTGCAGATCAGCTTGCCAATGAGGCAATTGATGAAGAGGCCCAGTAGAATAATTAGAAGCCATTGATTTCACAGATGTTTTGAGTTATAAGAGTATTGCAGGCACAAGGTGGCCGCGTTCTTTCAAATTGAACGAGGAAAGTCCGAGCACTAAAGAGCAGGGTGCCGGGTAATACCCGGCGGGAGTGATTCCAGGGAAAGTGCCACAGAAAAAACACGACCCAAGACGCATAAAATGCGGACGGTAAAGTTGAAAACGTGAGGTAAGAGCTCACGCATTCTCTAGAGTAATCAGAGATTGAGGTAAACCCCACCCGGTGCAAGACCAAAAAACGGAGTTGAGAGTTTTCTCAGAAGGCTGCTCGCCTTTCAATCTCCGGGGTAGGTCGCTTGAAGCTTTGGAGCAATTCAAGGCTCAGATAAATGGTCACCATCCGCTTAAAAAAGAGGATTACAGAACTCGGCTTATGATGTCTGCTGATGGGGGAGGAACTTTTAATTAAGTTTCTCCCCCTAATTAAATGGAGCAAAAATCATGAAAAAATTATTAAGCCTTTTAGCTGTAATTATGGTTTTTCTAGCTGCATGCAGCCAGGTGGGCTATGAACCGGTAACCCTTCAACAGGTCCCTTATTCTCTCGATGAAACGGTGTTTAGGGTTACCACAAAAGACGGAAAAACACATATAATGAGAAAGTTAAGGATTTCAATTACAAGAAATCTGATGAAGGGACTTGACTTAGAATCCGAAGAAACAAAGACAATCTCCCTTTCCGAGCTTAAGCTCATAGAAAAAAGAATGGATTAAAAGCTGCCCTAAGTACTAATATGCCTTTACTATCTTGTATGTGTTGCTGGTTTTTTTAAGATAATAACCGGTGCTCGCAAAAAGCGAATTTTCGATTAAGTTTTTAAGTTCGTTCCTGGTTAAATGCCACTTAGGATTAAAAGGTACCCTGAAAAGATAATTGAAATAAACGCTGTGTAATCCTATTACGGTGACGTTATGTCTCTGGGCAAGAAGACTCAAAGATTCCGTAAGTGTTATTCCGTTTTTGCAAAGGAAGTTGTTATATGAGCTTATGATACTTTCGTTGTATTTCTCCTTTGTTTTTAAATCTATTGAAAATCTTAAGTTTTTCGTATCCCATGCAAAGTATTCTTCATTATCAAAAAGATTCTCACCAGGATTTATGTAGGAGATATTTCTTAAGAAAAACAGATAAGAGATGCTTTCCTTGCACTCAAACCTTGATAAATCGGATATTGTACCGATCATGCTTTTTTTGTCTTTTTCATCTGCTATAT
>CAYYBZ010000349.1:1574-2791 GCA_964470285.1 uncultured Oligoflexia bacterium | reverse complement strand
AGCATCGGCACTGTAAAACTGTGCATTGTAGGATTTTTCAGAGGCAGGGAAATTTTCTATTAAATCATTGTAATATCTGATGGATTCTAAAGTGAGATCGGGATCGTTTTTCGTTCGGCCCTCGCGGTCAAGTGTAATTGCAAGGGAATATAAACTGTTTTCAAGAAGGTTGTCGGCTTCCTTGTTTGCTTCTAAAGAGTTTCTGTTGTGAATTCTCCATGAACCCCTTGGGCCGTAATCCTCGGAAATAACCCTCCATTCTTTTTTCTGTTCAGGCCTGGCGTAAATAATATCCAGTGCTTTTATAACGGAAGCATGAATTGTCGGATTTTGTTCGCCGTAAGGATATTCCTTAAGAGCGTATCTGTATATTCTGATAGATTCGATGTTGAAACCTCTGTCCCTGTATATGTCGCCGAGACTTTTCGTTATGGAGTAAGTGTAGGGTTTTCTCCGGTTTTCGATAAGGAAATTAAAGGCTTCACGAAGATTGTTTTTTCTGTAAAGGCTGAAAGCGACATAGGTTTGCGCATCCTTTTTAAACTCCTGTAGGACAATGTTCTCGGATTGATTTTCAGGGTTATATTCAAGAAGCTTAAGGAAATTATCGATGGCTGCGGGATATTTCCCTGTAAGATAATAAGACCAGGCGAGCTTGTAAATGGTCTTGTCAAAAAGCGCCGGGTCTTTTCCTTTAAGTGATTTTAGATAAGCATCGATTGCTTTATTGAAGTTTTTCTTGGCGAAATAGTGCTCTCCCAGTCTTAAATAGCATTCTGAAATGAATTTGCTGTCGGGAAACTCATTTCTAAGCTTTCCGTAATATAATTCGGTTGAATTGGGATCAAATTCGTTCATAAAACAGTAACCTAACAGGTAAAGCACTGCATCACGGTGAACAAAGGACGGATATTCCCTTTCGATTTTTTGAAGATTTTTTATAGCGTGCGATAAGTCCTTTTTTGGGAGATTTCTCTCTTTTTTGGTTTTATCCTTGTAGTAGCTTTCAAGATCATCTGCATATTTGATGTTGGCCTTATCTATATAGATCTGGGAAAGTTTGAATAGGGCAAAAGGGACATTCTTATCCTCCGGGTTTTGTGAAATGAATTCCCATAGTGCCAGCGTAAGCTTCGTATCTCTTTCTTCTATGTCACTTTCCAGTTCGGAAATTTTTGACTCAAAAAACACGATATTAGAGTTAAGCTTATCGTCAT
>CAYYBZ010000349.1:0-1564 GCA_964470285.1 uncultured Oligoflexia bacterium | reverse complement strand
CATGGGTCTTTTGGATGCGCCTGGTTATCTCATCACTTATATAAGAAGAGGCCTTATTAAGCTTATCAAGCAGTTCTTCTATACGAATCATCCGTTCATCGGTGGAAAAATTTTCATTAGAGTACAAATTACCGCTAAATAGCGTGATCGCAACAGACAGGGTTAATATTTTAAGTTTATTCCGCATTTAATAAGAGTTTAAAATTGTTATTAAGTCTTAAGAGTTCCTTTTCACGTGAAAGATAAAGATTTCTTAAATCTGTTTTCGCGTCTTTTTTATCCTGAAAATGCGAATTAACAATATTCCAACTGTAATTTTGGGTATATTCGTCGATGGAGGCAATTACATTCTTAAAAGTATTTCTTATGACAGGCTTTACAGTTTCAGAGAAACTCGCTTCAATTTGAGAAAGTTTTATTTTAAGAGAATTGTTCATTTTTTCCATTTCGTTTATCTGTCCGGGGAAACTTGAGTAGAATCTGCTTTCAGCCTTTTTAAGTTTTGAGATAAAACTCTGAATTCTTTCAGGTAAGCCGGATAAGGAGTAAACAATCGAGTAAGCCTTAAGAAATTTGCCGTACTCATCCTTAGAAAGGGTTTGTCTTATTTCATCATCATGAGAAGACTTAAATCTTGAAAAACTTTGAAAGATTTTCGATATCATTTCCCCCAGGTTTGTCATTGATTTGGAGAGGCAATTTCTGAAGGCCAGATGTTGAATTCTGTTTACACCTGAATTGTAAATGATGTTTTCATCTTTTAGATCTTTTAGTGTGTTATGTTCCGCCGAAAGGGAGTTTTTGATCCTTAATGCCACTCTTTCTCTTTCTCCGTGCATTATCGACCAACCGTTAAGTATAAGACGGTTCATTTCGTGGGCCCTTTGATTCATTTCAGTAATTGAGTTTGAGATGCTGTCAGTGAGATTCAATGAATCGGAGATGTCCTTTTTAAGGTGAGCGCATCGAAATCCCTCGACATTTTCAATATCAATAAGGAAATCACTATCGGTAAGATACGAATTCTTATTTATGTTAATTCCGTTAAATTTGGAATATGAGATTATAAACGAAAGAATGTCTTTTAGACCGGATAAAACATCCTTTTGCCTGCCCAAAAGCCAGGCATATGTATTGTCAAGTGACGGAAGAGTTCTTTCGCCCATAAGTGAATCCTTAAGGCTGTTTATTCTTGAAGTGGAATTTCGAATTTCATCCTTCAAACGAAACATTTCTTTTCTTAAGAGAAGAATGCTTTTGATAGAATCACTTTCCAGAAATTTTTTCCGACTGATACCGGAAGGTATTGTTTTAGCCTTTGTTTCCAAATCGTATTCATCCAATACGGCTAAAATGTTTTGTTCAGAACTCTTATAATCATTACGAGCCTTTAAAAGCTTGGATTTTTCATAAATAAGCCTTGAGAAAAGTTCATTGTATGATTCATTTGTTGAGTCCAAGCTCATTTCAGAGGTTATGCTCTTACCTTTAATTGTCATTGTGTCCAGATAGAATGACGGGTTTGCCGAGGTGGCTAAAAGATAATCAAGAATCTCAACCGACC
>CAYYBZ010000348.1:0-2810 GCA_964470285.1 uncultured Oligoflexia bacterium | reverse complement strand
AAGAAATATATCAGTCTTTACCCTGCCAGAAAAGACATCCCCGATATTTATTACACGATCGCTCTTGTTTATGAAAAAGCCCGCGATTATAGAAATGCTTCAAACAGCTTTAAAAAATACTACACAAGTTTTGTAAATGATTTCGATAAAAATGTTGAGGCAAGGTACAAATACATAGAAAATCTTAAAAAAAGCCAGGCAAAAATCAACTATTCAAATGAATATAAGAAATTAATCCATTATTTTAATTCAAGAAAAAGAAATTATCTGAAAACAAAGAAAAAGGGAGTGCCAAGCTTAGCTGCCAGATACGCTGCCAGAAGCGAGCTTTACCTTCTCAACCCTCTTTATCAAAGGTTTGAAAAGATAAAATTCTCCATGCCGCAGACAAAGCTTAAACGTCAGATAGAGACAAAGGCTCAACTTTTAAAACAGTTGCAGGACCGCTATCTTAATGTAGTAAAACTTTACGGTGATTCAGAGACAGGTATCGAATCCCTCTTTAAAATCGGTGAAATTTATCAGGATTTCTCCGAATCACTCTTTCACGCACCAAGACCTAAAGGCCTGACCCCGGAACTTATGATGGCCTACGATGATGAACTTGCGAAGCAGGCCCTGCCCTTAGAACAAAAAGCCATAAGCGCCTATGAAGAATGCTTAAGAAAGGCATTCGAACTAAGCGTTTATAACCGTTACACAAAGAAAGCATATGAAAAGCTTCAACAGTTCAAACCGGAAAAATACAAACTTGTTTCCGCTAAATCTATTTTCCGTACTCATAGAACAAATCCCATAAACAATTTCAAGTGGGTAAAGAAAGTTGAAATTAAATAAGTTATGAAAAAACGAATATTTAAAGAGTTTTCTGTTCCCCTGTTGTGCATTATTGCCTTAGCACTAAACTTCTGTGCCGGATCAAAGACAATGGATGGCAATCTTTTAAGATCAAATATCTACAAAAAAAATCCACATTTAAGACCCTTTCATGCAGCCATAGACATTTTAGAACAAAACCCCAAAACAGTTACCAATCTCGGAACCGCTCTTAAAAATTTCAAGGAAGCCATAATCATAAAACCTGTTTTTCCTCAGGCCTATTTAAATCTCGGTATGACTTATGAGAAATTAAGAAAGTTCGAACAGGCAGAATCTTCATACCGATCTGCTTTTTCAATGGATTCAAAAAGCATCGACGCTATAAAGGGGCTTACCAGGACTTATATGAAAAGCAGAAAGTTCAAACAGGGACTTAATCTTGTTGATAAATCTCTAAAAGAAGATAAAGAAAATATTGATCTTTTAAACCTTAAAGTTCTCTTGCTTATAGAAGCAAAACAGTATTTCAGCGCACTTCAGATAATAAGAAAAATAATGGAAAAGGACAGAAATGACATTACCGCGATAAACAGCCTTGGCCTCATTTATTACAGAAACAGAAAATTCAATCTTGCTGAACTGACATTTCAAAACGGAATTGAGCTTAATGAAAAATCAGCCGAACTGCATAATAACCTGGGACTTGTATTTTTAAAAACCGACCAGGTGCAATCGGCTATTTACGAGTTTAACACCGCCAAATCAGTTGACCCTGATATGTCGGAACCCAGAATGAACCTTGCAGACCTGTATCTAAAATTCAAGAATTATAAGGGTGCTATGAGAGAGTACGCCCTTTTACTTCAAAGAGACCCTGTAAATCCGACAGCAAGAACGAATTATTCCGTTTGCCTTATGGCGCAGAGCAATTACCAGACAGCCTCAAGGTTCTTAAAAAGTGTTCTTGCAATAGAACCTGATAACGGTTCAGCTATTTATAACCTCGGCCTGGTTTACAAAGACAATCTAAACAACCCGGAACTTGCACTCAAATATTTTAAACAATTCGTATCGCTTAAGAGAATAAGCAAAAAAGATAAATCCGAGGTTATTTCGCATATTAAGAAACTCGAAAAGACTGTTGCGCAAAAAGCTAAGGCAAAAAAAGCATCACAAAAATCCATAACTATAAAAACGCCTAAGGGGAACAAAACTAAGCAAAAAACTACAAAGTAATAAGGAGTTTGTAGTGAAAAAACTTTATGATACAATGTTAGTTGCTTTAATTATTATGTTTTTTTCCATAGGAACTACATTTGCGCTTGACGCGGATGAAAAGAAAAAGGCTAAATCTAATAAACAGGTAATAGATTTTGAAGCGTTAACCATCGACGGTGAACTCAAAAAACCCGAAGGTATGTTCATCATGGACAGAAAAGAGCTTAAATTTAAAAGATTTCTAAATTTGAACGATAGTTTTATCAACAATATTATAAAATCTATAGACGAATTTTAAGAATGAAAAACATATACATTCAGTTAATAGACGACAAGGGGAAAACCACCTTTCATAACATACCCCTTCAATCAACGGTTACAATCGGCAAGACACAGGCCTGCGATATCAGAATTCCAGGGAAAGAAACCGCGTCAATGCATGCCCTTCTGGAGGCATTTGATGAAGAGAATATCTTCATCCGTTCCTTAAATGCCAAAAAGAAAGTTCTTGTAAACGGTAAAGCCGTTGACAGAGCCCGGATATCTTTCTCCGACATAGTTAAAATCGGCGCTTCAGAATTTCAAATTAAAAAAGTTGATCTTCATGATAATTACCCCGGCTCTGAGTCGGATGAAGGTGACGAACAAACACCTGAAACTGATGATGTCCTTGTAGAGGAACAGTCAAGGCTTGAAAGAACGCTTAAAGTTCTCACACCGGAAGATAAAGAAAGAGTTATTCAGGAAAAAAAAGCAGCACTCGATGAACTTTC
>CAYYBZ010000347.1:0-2813 GCA_964470285.1 uncultured Oligoflexia bacterium | reverse complement strand
ACGCCACGGTACCAAAAGTAACCTGGCACTTTTTGGTTTTTTTGTTCTCCTTTGTCAAAAAATAACAAAAGTTCCTAAATGCTTTACATATCTATAATTATATATAATAACAAATATATAGACAAAGCAAAAAGTTAACTAAAATGAAAGGCAAAAAATAGACGCTTAATGTCAATTTACTTGCGAATCATCTCATCTCTGGTTAGAAGGCAGCTATTCAAGACCGCTATACTCATACCCGGAGGTCATTTTAGTCCACGTTTGGAGCTTAGCGACTTACTGGGAGTTATTCCTGAAGCGTAGCGGAAGGGGAAGGCTAAAAAAAACGGTTACGGTTTTTATATGTAGCAATATGTAAAGTTCATTCAATATAAACAAAGACTTTATTGTTTGATTCGCCTTTACCAAAGATAGTTTCCGGACAAAAAAATGTTCTATTTTTGCGTTCTGGTTTTTACGCAAAACAGTTATACTGTTGAAAAAGGATATCTTATGGGAAAGACATTTTTGAGACCTTTTGTTTTTAGCTTTGTAATAATATTGGTAGTTTTTTTTATTGGAATTGCTACATGGATTTTTATTATTTCAGATTATAAAAGTATTAGTGTTTTTTATGATGCTCCAGTATTGGGAGTTGAAGCAGTAATTCTAATTGGAATTCCCTTATTTATCGGTTTCTTAAAGATGAGAAAAGAAATAAAAATTAATTTTAGTAACCCCGAAGAGTTTATTGCAAAATTTGAGAAAGCGGTTAATTTGATCGATTTTTATAAAATAAAAGAAAAGAATAATGAGTGTATTTATAAATATAAACCATCTGTATTACATGAGCTATATTCATTTCAATGGGGTGTACCGAAAGTCAAAGTTTTTATAGCACAAGATTCTATTACTATATCACTTCATCCTATGTTAAATAATAAATTCCAAAAAGTCATAGATCTAATTTATGCATGATCTATTTGTCTGTCATAATAAATTTATTTAAAATTGAAATGCCTGGCTTTGTTATAGTGTCAACTTAGAGGGAATATATTGTCTGATTTTTATTATTAAAAGGAGAAGATGCAATGTCCAAACACATGACCGGCCCCCGTTTTCTGGACCGAAATCAGGGGACGCGAAATCAGGGGACGGAGGACGCGAAATCAGGGGACGGAGGTTATCTGTTTTAATAAAATCAGGAAGTTAGCTCTTTGAGGAAATCAGGGGACGGAGGTTATCTGTTTCAATTTACGAGACAAAATTACTTTAAAAAGAATAAGGTAGCTCTTGAAAAGTTCTAAAAGTAACGGAGTACACTGCTTTTACGGTAACAATTCTAGAAAGTTCCATGCAGTCATACAAAACATGTTTTTGATATGATTTGCCTTTTTCATGTATTTTGGATGAGTTGTTAATTGGAGAGACAGCTTTGGTTTTAAGCTGTTATGGAAATGTATCAAATTTTTTGAGATAGATCTGTCTTCACTTTTCACCTCAATTAGCAACCATGGTTTCTTTTCGTTTATAATGATAAAGTTAACTTCTCGTTTTTCTTTATCTCTTATAAGTTTCAATTCAAAATTTCCCATTCCAAAATCGTTCCAGATGTTTACAGCCTTGTAAAGATGTGCAGCTATAATGTTTTCAAGCTTGGCGCCTGGGCTTTTAAGAGGCGACCAATCCCAAAGATAGATCTTTCCCTCTTTTTTGATACTTCTTTTAACATTTTTTGTATAGGGTTTAATATTGTAATGGAAATAAACCATCTCAAGGTAATTTAACCATCTCTTTAGAGTAGGAAAACTCACCTCCATATCTTCCCTTAAACTTGAGATAGAGAAAGGCGAGCCAACCTTTTCAGGCATGATGGCACATAACATTTCGACTTGGCTTAATTCCGGTAATCTTGAAAGATCCCTCAGATCTTCACGTATTAATTTTTCAAGCCTTCCCCTTTGCCATCTTATTAGGAAGCTTTTTGACGATTTAAGAAAAGGCTCCGGGAAACCGCCGTACTCAAGCATATCTTTAAAAGTTTCTTTATTTGCAGCTTCATTATAGTCGGTATTAAGAATTGCTTTGACTAACTTCGCCGGGTCAATGATCTTATCGCTGGTTAGTTCACCTACCGAGAAAGGATGAAGTAAAAATCCCCAATATCTGCCCATAAGGCTGTCACCGGCTTTTCTTAAAACGTTCAACTTGGCGCTTCCTGTAACTATTATTTGTACATAGCTATCAAGAGTGTCCCATATGCCCTTTAGTGTGCTTTTCCATTTTTTCGCTTTATGTATTTCATCGAGTATGAGAGATCGGGGTTCTTTAGCCAGTATGTCTTTTGGTCTTTTTGTCCATATTCTTTTAAAATCGATATCATCCCAGTTGAAATAAGCGGTGTTTTTTGAGGGACCTGATATCTGAAACGACAGGGTTGTTTTTCCAATCTGCCTGGGCCCGTATATAAAGATCATTTTTTCATCTTTTTGGGAGATATTGCTAATGCTTGATGCGATATTTCTTTCAATAATCTTTGTTTTTTTCATGTGACCATATTAATTACACACGTTAATATAGTCAAGACCAAAATTTGAGCAGGTGAGCAGGTAACCGTTTACTTTTAGAATTGTACAAATGAAAAGTTCTAAAAAACTTGGTATCTATACGATAAGGATGTTCGGAAGTGCGGATGATCGGTTTTTTGGGCATTAAATATAAATAAGACAAATATAATGCCAATAATGTTCTAAAAATAAACGGTTACCTTTTTTTGTTATATTTTATAGATTTCTGTTTGGATTCCCTTTTAGCTGCCCTTAAAATTGTTGAAC
>CAYYBZ010000346.1:0-2837 GCA_964470285.1 uncultured Oligoflexia bacterium | reverse complement strand
ACGGTTACCAGGTATGGCTAGACGATGATGACCCGGATTACGGATGGTACAGCCTATACGACACAAGTTCCTCCACAAGCAGAAATTATGTCGGGGTAGCAGAAGGAAGCACATATAAAATTTATGTACAGGCCGTATACTCTGACGGAACGGGCGCATCCTCGTACATGGATAATTTCTGTTTCGGAGACGGATGTAATTAGAAAAAAGGAAGGCGGATACGAGAATCATTCGAATCCGGTATTACCTACTATTTTACGGTATCAGTTTTTGACAGAACCGTTGAAAGCAAACTTTCAAATGAAGTAAGCGCAGTACCCCTTGCTGAAAAGAACGATCCAGGAGCGGCACTCTTGACTGGACAGCCTCGGCAAGCCGGTCTTGGCTTACAATAAATCCCGAAACAGGAACCGCTCCGTCTACAATAACTTTCGATATAAAATGCGACGGATTGACCGAAGGATTAAAATCAGCATATATAACAGTTTCTGCACCGGATATAGCGTCAGAATCCATGGAGTTGTCTCTCGATGTTACAGCTCCAACCCTGATCCTGCCTCCTTTCGTAAATTTCTCAAGGGACACCGAGTATCTCACGCATAACGACAGATATACTTTTAGCTGGAACGCTCCGGACAGCCCTCCTGAAGCACTTACAGGATATAGGTTATATCGTCAGTCAAACGACGGTCCTTGGTATGAAACAAATTATTCTTCCTCAACTTTTGAGGCAGTATTCAGCCAGGATAATTTTACAGACAATTACATGAAAGCATACGTCAAAGCCATTTATCCCAGCGGCCCCGGAAAGGCCACACAGACTCTTACGGCTTCCTGCGGATTACAGTGAACCGTTATTTCATTGCATTCGAAAAAGATGCGGCAAGTTTAAGTATGTTGGCAAGATAATTCTCAGCTAATGGATCGGCATTAACTACTGTGCCTTTGATTTCTTTAGCTATAACTTCTGCAGATTTTCTTGAGAATTGAGGAGATACGAATATCACTTTTATTGAGTTTTTTTTCGCTGTCAAAATTATTTCTTTAATTGCTTTAGCTGTAGGTGCTTTACCCCCAACCTCTACAGATATTTGTTCAAGATTGAAATCCCTTGCAAAATATCCAAATGCCGGATGAAAGATCATGAAACTTTTTTGTTTGACCGACTTAAATATTTCTTGAGTTTTTCTTAAAGTTTCCTTTATTTCATTCAAATAAACATCATAATTATTTCTATAATACCCTGAGTTCTTTCCATCTATTTTTAAAAAACCCTCAAGTATATTTTTAACCTGAATATCAATAGTTTTAATCGAAAGCCAGATATGCGGGTCAATGTTTTTATGATTATGATTATGCTTGTGATTTTGATTATGATCATGATTATGATTTTGAATATTAATTAATGGAACATCTTTGGACATATTTACAATAAGCATATTTTTATTGAGCTCTTGCAGCTTTTTCATCCATCTTAATTCGAATTCTATAGGCGTCCCTACCTTTACATACATTTGGGCTTTTGAGAGCTTTTTAAGCTGGCTTGGTTTGGGTTCATAGCTGTGAGGGCTTGCTCCCGGAGGTATCATAAGAGTTACATCAACTTCTTTGCCTCCGATTATTTCAACCAAATTTTTCTGAGGCAAAATTGAGACAACTACACTAATTTTCTTTTGAGTTTCACTTTTTGCTATACTTAAAAAGCTCAGAAAAACAAAAAACAATGTTATGAATAGCTTCTTAATCACTATGAGATTCCCTTGCTGTGATTTTCTTAACTATAAAATTTAAAGTATAAAAAGCGGCTGCTGTAAGTATGATTGTCGCCCCTGATTGCAGATCATATTTATAAGAAATACAAAGACCGGAGACTGTAAAAATTATCCCGAGAATTACCGAAAGAATCATCATGGAGTGCAGTTTTTTTGTGTATTGAATCGCAATTGCCGCCGGAATTGTCAAAAGAGAAATAACAAGAATTATTCCGACTATCTTTATTACCGTAACTACTGTAAGACCAATCAAAGCAAGCATCAGATAGTATATAAAATTTACCGGTCTTCCCTTGAGCGTGGCGTATTCTTCGTCAAAGGAAAAAACAAGGATATCTTTGTAAAAAAGAATAACAACGAGCAAAACCAGAAATGTAAGCATAAGCATCATATATATATCGGATAAAGGAACTGTAAGAATATTTCCGAATAAGTATCCGAAAAGATCCGGTGCATAACCCGGAGAAAGTGAAATAAACAGAATTCCCAGAGCCATTCCTATTGCCCATAGAATCCCGATCAAGGTATCTTCAGACTGCTTAAATGATTTTCTGGCTGCTCCAATCAGTAAAGCCGAGACAACGGAGAAAACAACCGCTCCGTAAACGGGATTAAACCCTGCATAGTAACCCAGGCCTATACCGCCGAAAGCTGCATGCGATATCCCGCCTGAAATAAAAACTATTCTCCTTACAACTATATAAGTACCTATGATTCCACATATAACACTGGCAAGTATTCCTGCTAACAGAGCATTTCTTAAGAATTCAAACTGTAAAATATCAGAGATCATTCTTTCTTTAAATCTCCTTTCGAATGCTCGGGTAAAACCCGGTGTGCGGTCCCGTGCGCAATTAAATCTACGGGGCAATGATAAGTGCTTTCTATCATCTCGGAAGTAAGTTCTTTTGAATCGTGATAATGAAGTCTTTTATTAAGGCACGCTATTCTATTAACGTATCTTGAGATAACCCCTATATCATGCGATATAATAACGATCGGAATTGATCTGTTCAGATTTGAGAGCATTTCATAGAAATTGCTCTCTGCTTTGGCATCAATACC
>CAYYBZ010000345.1:0-2874 GCA_964470285.1 uncultured Oligoflexia bacterium | reverse complement strand
ATAATAACAGAACGCGACTTTTCTGAGGTTAAAGGTAGATCCAAACCGACAGAGTGTGCATCATTTGTGAACTCACAAGGTCATCCGATAATCAACGAACCCCTTCTGAATGAAGATAGGAACATAAAAAGTCTTGGTGATGTAGCTCAGGGAGAGTGGGCTAGAATGCTCGTTGAAGCGCTGCCTTATGATAACAGCCCCGATTTCAGGGATTATTCTGACAAGCAGATAGAAATGCTTTTAAATGGAATTCCCGATAGTACGATTCCGGTAGATAGTTTCAAAAAGAATCTTAATAATCCACAGCTGGTTCCTCACGGTACTGAAGGGGAAATGGCAATAAGTGTTATGGAACCGTCCGCAACTGTCTTTTATTATCTTGTAATTCCCGTTTCAGGGAAGGTGGATATTTTTGCAAACATAAAGGGCGGATCGCAATACTGGACTCTTGCGGAACAGCCTACCGTCGTGAGCAGATATCAGGTTGTTTCTTCAGATGTTAATATCGGAGCGATTAATGTTCCGAAACCGGGGATTAAAAGGCTGGGAGTATCTATCCCAAAAGACGGTCAGCTGGTTTCCCTAAGCATTAAGTCCTTCGGTAAAAGTCCGATAACTCCAGCGGGAGGCTGGAAGATGACTAAGAGACTGACAAATATGGACATGGCGCTTACCCTAATCCAGGCTCTTAAGTGGCAGAATAAGCTTCCTTATGTAAAAGATTTTATTCCTTTGGGAATTACGAGCATGCAAAAGTCTCAACCTCTAGGCGGCCTGGAGGGTTACGACCATTTTTATAACGATTTCTTTATAAAAGAGGAAGGTTTTTACTCTATTCAGATGAAATCTTTATCGGGCTACCTGCCGGTTCTCTTTATTGACGATTATCTCAAAGAGACCGCCCGGATTTTTCAGGATGATAAAGCCGATAAAGGAACAGTTTTTGCCGAAATTTATTTAAAGGCAGGCAAACATAAACTCAAACTTCATTCAGGCAGCGACAGGGATCCTGGAAGCATAATATCAAGAAAAAGGCAGATTGACTTTAGTGAAATTCTGAAACTATTTGAGGGAACGGATTTTATGTTCGGAACAGAAAACACCTTTGTTGATCACGATCTTGCAAGCGCCAACATCGAAGCTTTGATGGGACTAAATAAAAAAGTTGATGATCTTAAGGAACAACTTTTACCGAGAAAAATAATAACAAATAAAAAACTTATCAAGAGAAGAAGCGTAAGTCCGGTTCTGCCTCTTGATGAAGGCAGGTGAGGTTAAATAATGAGATTTCAAAAACTGTTTATGCAATTATCCGTAGCCGTTATGTTGCTGGCCGGATGTGCCAGCTCAAAATCCACTAAATTTCTCGCTCCGCAGGAATTTAGAACCGGTATATCAAAAATTGCGGTTTTGCCGTTTAATAATCTTTCAGGAGCCTCTCAGGCCGAGCAGGTTGTCGGAAAAATATTCGCACAGGAACTGTTTAAGCAATATGGCGTAGAGGTTTTAGAAGGGGACTTGCTGAAGAGAAAGCTTTCTGAAAAGCGGTTCGATCCCGACCCTTTTTCATCCAGGCTCATGGCTTCAAAAGTAGCCGAAGTTTTGGATCTCGATGCAGTAGTGTATGGAGATATCGTCGAGTTTAGATACCGTAAATGGATAACTTCAAAGAATAAAATTGTCGAAGATCCGATTGCATGCATAAGCGCAAGAATTGTAAGCTCCAAAACCGAAACGGTTGTTTGGGCCGGCACAATCACTAAAGGCGGATCCGGGTTTTTTGCATCGGGCAATGATCCACTGGCGGGAATAGCGAATGATGTGATTGGAATGCTTGTAAAATCCTCAAAATTAAACGTTAAATAAGGACGGCGTAAAATGAAAAGAATTGTGATTCTTTTAATGCTTTTTATCCTGTTGCCCGGGTGCGGGAAAAGCTACAAAACCAGTTTTTTAAAATCCTATTCTCAAATGGACATAATCAAATGTGTGGCGGTTTTACCATTCGATTCACCGTATGTGGAGTCGGGTGAAAATCCGGGACGAATTATTGCTTCGATGATAGCAAGTGAATTAATGGCGACCGGAAAATTCATGGTTCTGGAATGGAATGAACTGGATGCATTACTAAAAGAGCAGAATGTAACCCTTCCTTCTTCAATAGATCAGGAGTTTGCGGCAAGACTGGGCGATATTCTTTCTGTTGAAGGAGTTGTTTTCGGATCTGTTACCGAATACGGTTATAAAAGGGGCAGAAAGGGTCATGAGGCGATTCCCGTTGTGGGCGTGATTGCGAAACTTTTATCGGTAAGAAACAAGGATATCATCTGGTCCGGAAGTTTTGCAAAATCAAGTCAGGATTTCATGGACACTCAAAGTGACCCTGTCAGCAAAGTGGCTCTTGATATTGTCGGAGATCTGGTTAAATCTTTTTCCGGAAAAATAAAAAGAAAGAAACTTAATTATGATTCAGTATGCTGGAATCTGAAAATCTCTCATGACATCGATCTTGACGGAATTCTTAATTTTGCCGATTTTTGCCCTATTGAACCTGAGAGCTTTGAAGGAATAATGGATACAGACGGCTGTCCGGAACCAGAAATTGCAGCCGGAAACTACAGGCAGTTAGTCGAATTGAGAGACGGAAGAATTGTCTATCAGGGCAAGATTTCTTACGCGCAAAAAGAAGCTACGCTTTTACCAAGCGCAGTACCCATATTGAAGGGTGTAGCTACCCTAATCAAGGAAAACCCTGATATTAGGAGAATCACGATTGAAGGATTTTCCGAGGAAGAGGGACTGGCAAAATATCAGGAAGAATTCTCTTTTAACAGAGCCATGTCTGTAAAATATTTCTTAATGAGGGAAGGGGTT
>CAYYBZ010000344.1:0-2893 GCA_964470285.1 uncultured Oligoflexia bacterium | reverse complement strand
GGATGTAAATCCCGGTAATAAAGAAGCGGAAGAAAAGTTTAAAGATATAAACGAAGCTTACGCTGTCCTTTCAGATAAGATAAAAAGAAATCAGTATGATCAAATGGGGCATGCCGGATTTAAATCAAGATACGATTTTTCCGATATTTTCTCAGGATTCAGGCCCGATGAAGATATATTCGGCAGCTTTTTTAAGGGCGGAAAATCACAGGGCGGGTCTTTTTCTTTCGATATGGGAGAAGATTCAATTTTTGAAACTCTTTTCGGCGGTCAGCGCAGAAGCCGTTCAAGGGGGCCTGTTAAGGGTCAGGATTTTGAATACGAAACAATAGTCGATTTTATGACTTCGGTTAAGGGCGGAGAAAGGGAAATTGCCTTTCAGGTGCCCGGGGGACACAGCGAAAAAATAAGAGTTAAAATACCTTCGGGAATATCAAACGGACAGAAAATAAGACTTAAGGGAAAGGGAGGGGAAGGTTATCAAAACGGCCCGAGAGGAGATCTTTTCATAAATATAAAAGTCGGTGAGCACCCCGTTTTTAAAAGAGAAGGAAAGGATATTTTTGTTGAAGTTCCCATAACAATTTATGAGTCGGTACTGGGTGCAAAAATAGAGGTTCCGACGCTTGACGGAAAAGCCATGCTTACGATACCGAAAGGAACTCAAAGCGGTCAGAAACTCAGACTCAAGGGAAAAGGAGTGGAGGGACTTAAGGATTCTAAAGGCGATCAATATGTAATAATAAAGATAGTAACGCCTAAAGACCCGGACGATGATGCCCTCAAATTAATGGAAGAATTTGCAAACAAGCATTCTTATAATCCCAGGTACGATCTTTTTAAGGGGTAAGGACTTGACGCTATACTCTCATTCAAAACTTGGAACTTTTGAAACATGCAAACTTCAGTATAAATTCAGATATATCGATAAAATTAAGGTTGACGTAGATACTATTGAAAAACATCTTGGAAAAGTTGTGCATGAGGTTTTGGAAAAACTCTATAAAGATCTCCTGATGGGTAAAATGAACTCCAAGGATGCCATTCTTGAACACTATGAAAAAATATGGGAAAGGGGATGGCACGATAAGATAAAAATAGTCAAATCGAGTGAATACAATGCAGGTCATTATTGGAAAAGGGGTCAGACTTCGATAAGTGATTATTATGATAATCACTATCCCTTTGATAAGGGAAAAACAATAGGCCTTGAATCTAGGGTAATGTTTGATCTTGATCCCGAGGGTAAATATAAAATTCAGGGTTTTATAGACAGACTTGTGTATCGGGGTGAAGGTATATATGAAATTCACGACTATAAAACAGCATCAAACCCTCCTTCAGATGAATCTCTTAAGCAGGACAGGCAACTTGCCCTTTATCAGATTTTTGTTCAGGAAAAGTATCCGGACGCAAAAGACGTAAAGCTTATCTGGCACTATCTTACTTTTGCAAAAGCTTTTATTTCCAAAAGGGATCAAAAAGACCTTGATGCATTAAAAGTAAAAACAATTAAACTTATTCAGGAGCTTGAAAAAACCATAGAGTTTCCGCCCAGAGAAAATCCGATATGCCCCTGGTGCGACTATCAGGCTCTGTGTCCTGTTAGAAAACATCTTGTGAAACTTGAGAAACTTCCCTTAGAAGAATTGATCAAGGATGACGGTGTTCAACTTGTGGAGAAATGGGTAGAACTTACAAAGCAAAAGCGCGAAATTGACAAGCAGCTTGAGTTTTTAAAAAATCCGATAATTGACTATGTAAAAAAGGAAGATTTAAGAATTATATCGGGTAAAACTCATAAGCTGCGCGTTACCGAAGAGAAAAGTTTTTCGTTGCCGGGGACGGGAATAAAGGAAAAACCAAAACGCGACGAAATGGTAAGAATTCTAAAAGAATACGGAAAATACGATGAAGTATGTTCACTTGATGTCTTTTCACTTAAAAAAAAGCTTTTATCGGATAAATGGCCGTCGGATCTGCTAAATAATCTTAAAGAATTTACGACTTCAAAAACAAATCACAGAATATCGGCATCCAAACTTAGAGACGAGGAGATCGCCGATTAATGCATTAAAAAGTAGGCGATGCGAGATTCGAACCCGCGACCTCTGGTTCCGGAGACCAGCGCTCTATCCACTGAGCTAATCGCCCACATCAAAAACTATCTTTAAACAATAATTTGAAAAAATACACTTATTTTTTTATCCTGGCTATAATCCATCACCCGTCGCTCTTCACCGGTCATTAAAAATTTATGAAAATTCAATCAGTTGTGATAATATCTCATCCAATTAGATTTATTAAATCGGAGGGGAGCATGAAGAAACTGACTTTCTTAAGTCTTGTAATTATTGTCACCTTATCTTTATTGTCAGATTTGAAAGCAGCTCCGGGTGATTATACGCTAAGAATTAAAGGCGGACCTTCCTTCGGCATAAATGATTATGAAAATCAGCTGAAATTCGGATTCGAATTCGATTACGATCTCGGTTTCGGGTGGGGAGTAGGTATGGAAGCCCTTTTAGGCGTGATGGATGATGTTCATTTCCAGCTAGTCCCGCATGCAAGATTTACATGGCTTTATATAGGACCTGCAGAGCTTTTTATTATTGCAGGAGCCGGATTCGAAACTTTCGACAGGGATGTTGCGTTTACTCTTAGAACAGGACCGGGTATAGTTCTGCCTTTGGGTAATAAGTATGAAATTATGAGCGATTTTACGTTCAATTTAACTCCGGTAGGTACCCCCGGTACACCTATAATCCTCGACTGGTTGATAGGTTTCGGATTTAAATTCGGCGGCGGTTAAACAGTATATAGGCCTATTATTCAGTCCACAAAAGTTTTAGCTTGTAATCACGATTAAATAGATATAACTCATAGTGTACTG
>CAYYBZ010000343.1:0-2905 GCA_964470285.1 uncultured Oligoflexia bacterium | reverse complement strand
GTGGAGAAAGATGTGGGACATCTCATTTAGCGTATCGAGTGTTTTGGGAAGCCTTCTTTTAGGGGTAGCCCTGGGAAATATCGGAAGAGGAATACCGCTTGATGCGAACCATGAATACATCGGAGGGTTTTTTGCACTTCTTAATCCATATGCAGTTGTCGTAGGTCTGACAACGGTGGCTCTTTTTACAATGCACGGAGCGATCTATCTAGTAATGAAAACAGAAGGTGACTTACATGACAGAATAAGAACCTGGGCAAAAAGAGCCATATCTTTCTTTATAATTTTCTATATTATCACAACGGTATTTACTCTAATATCTGTTGAACATATGACCGCGAATTTTAAAAAGTATCCTTTTTTGCTTATAATTCCCTTTTTAAATGCCGCGGCAATTGCAAATATTTTCAGGGAATTCAGAAAAGAGCGCGACGGAAGGGCATTTATCTCCTCATGTGTTTCAATCGTTTTTCTGATGATTATTTTTGGAATTGGTATTTTCCCGAATCTTGTTTGGTCCATACCCGAGGTTGCAAACAGTCTGTCCATCTACAACGCGTCGTCCTCGGCAAAAACATTAAAGATTATGCTCATTATTGCAATTGTGGGTATGCCTATGGTAATTGCATACACTGTAAGCATCTACTGGATATTCAGGGGTAAGGTCAAGCTTGATTCCATGAGTTACTGATTATGAAAAGTTATAGAAAAGAACTGTGGTTTAATGTCCCTAAAAGAAGAGGTCTTGTAAACATTACCGATGATGTTTATGAAGCTCTTAAGGAAAGCGGTATTAAGGAGGGCATGGTTCTTGTAAATGCCATGCATATTACCGCCTCCGTTTTTATAAATGATGATGAAAAAGGGCTTCATCAAGATTATGAAAAATGGCTGGAAATACTGGCTCCTCATGAACCGGTCTCCAGATATCGTCACAACGAAACAGGGGAAGATAACGGGGATGCGCATTTGAAAAGACAGATTATGGGAAGAGAAGTTGTAGTTGCAATTACAAAAGGAAGACTCGATTTCGGACCATGGGAGCAGATTTTTTACGCAGAGTTTGACGGAAAACGCAAAAAGAGGGCTCTAATAAAAATCATAGGAGAATGATCTTTTTAAGATTTTTCATTTAGATGACTACAAGCAATGATTTAAGCGCAAAAGAAATTATTAAGCTTTTAAAGCTTGAACCACTGCCAAAGGAAGGCGGTTTTTACAGACAAACCTATATCTCGCGTCAAAGCGTTCTGGCCTTTAAACAAGACTGCGGCACCCCTTTTAAAAGAAAAGCCGCAACCGCAATCTATTATATGGTAACGCCGGAGAGTTTTTCTTTTCTTCACAGACTCAGATTTGATGAGATATTTCACTTTTATCTGGGGGATTCGCTTGAAATGATACAGATAAATCACTCCGGCAATCTTGAAAAAATCAAAATGGGCCATGATCTTATTAAAGGAGAATTTCAACAGGTTGTTGTCCCGGCAGTGACATGGCAGGGGACCAAACTGGCAGAAAACGGGAAATGGGCTCTTCTGGGAACTCAAGTTTCGCCGGGTTTTGATTTTGACGATTTCGAACTGGGCAAAAGAGATTTTCTTCTGGAAAAATTTCCTTTATTGGAAAAAGAAATATTTGAATATACTCCCCGTTAAACACAAATATGCGCGGCTTTTTAAGATATGCTGATAAAGTTATACGAATATTTAAAAAATCTTTTTTCTATTCTAAAACTTAAGTTTTGTCTGCCAATAGCTGCATTTGCCGTAATCGGATTTTTGACTAATGAGCCTGTATTTTCAAGAAAAACCTGGCTTGTATTTTTAAGTGTATTGTTTTTGTCAAGTGCCGCAGCTGCACTGAGCAATTATCAGGACATGAAATCAGATTCAAAAAAAAGTATTTCGCTCGGGATTATAATGTTTATTCATGCTTTCTTTGTAATATCTATTCTAGGCAAAATTTCACTTTTTATTCTGGGGTTTTCAGCTCTTATTTTATTTAACGGCATTTATACTCCCTTAAAATCAAAAACCCGGCTGGCGTTTATTCCGGCAGCAACATCCGTAATGATTGCTCCTTTAATGGGATTTTTTGCCGCCGGTGGTAAGCTGTCTTTTAAAATACTTGCAGTTATTGGTTTTTTTACCACATTGAGTATCGCTTATTTATTTAAGGGGAAATGAATTGGATTTCTTATCTGCATTATTAATTTCATTGGCATTATCAATGGATTCGTTTGCTGTATCGACAAGTTGTGCAGTTGCTACCCAAAAACCGCGTTTTGTTCCCTGGTTAAAGGTTGCTTTTTGCTTTTCCATTGTTCAGTCGGCGTTTGTTTTTTCAGGATGGACCGGCGGTTTCTTAATAAAAGAATTCTTCTCAAAATTCGGGCAATTTTTGGCCGTTTTACTTCTTTTAATTATAGGAATAAAGATGATTGTAGATGCTTTATATTTAAAGGAAAGTGAACAAAAAATAAGAACATGGAACTTGCGCATACTTATTGTACTGGCTTTGGCAACAAGTGTAGATGCTTTGGTAGTCGGTTTTGGACTGGGACTCTTATTGAATCAAATCGTTTTTCTGGTTTTAACGGTGGGAGCAGTAACATTTTTTATGGTTATGACAGGAGGATTTCTGGGCAAGCATTTCGGAAAATTTATTAAAAAGCGCTCTTTGATGATTGGCGGGATTACGCTTGTTATAATAGGTTTAAAAATCCTTTCAGAGAATATTTGATTTTTTACAGCAATGCGGCAAGACGTTTTTCAGTTACAATTTGTCTTCTTTAATAAATCTAACTTGTTGAAAATAGATAAGGATTGTCAGCCCTGTTGCCGTCAGTTTAAATATTAGACTTCACTAACAATATTTGTATTTGTTAGAATTCCTAACTATA
>CAYYBZ010000342.1:0-2918 GCA_964470285.1 uncultured Oligoflexia bacterium | reverse complement strand
TACCCCAGGAAACCCAGAATTATATATTTAGATATAAGAGCCTTCTAAAAAGGAAAAATATTCCGGGACCGGTTTACAGCCTGCTGGAAAAAAAATTTCCGGTTAAGATTTCTCCCGGTCCGGCGCAGGATTACATCACTGAATTCCGACTGATACTCTCGAACCTTTTCTTCACCGAGTACTCATTCAGGGAAGAAATGCTCAGAGAAACTCTAAAACCCCTAATGCTTGCGAAACACAGAAGCTTTCTGGAAAACAACAAAAACTTTGAACAGATCCTTATAGATTTAGGCAAAAAGCTTGATGAAATAAAGAACGTAAATTTCAAGATAAAACAGATTGATTTCTTTTCTCAAATAGTTACTTATTTCGACATATATGACTCTTCAGCTGAAACAATAGTAAACTATACGCTTGGACAGCAAATTAAAATCGACAATTTAAAATTAAAAAGCCTTCTAATAGCTCTGGATAAATTTGAGAAAATTGAAAAAGGTTTTTTTAAAGAACTGTTTGTAGACTCGTTGATAAAGAACCGTCTTTTGCCGACATACGGTCTTAATAAACTCAACAGCCTTACTTTCGGTCTTGAAGAAATCAACAAAGGTGTAAAAACAATACGGCAGCTTTCGGCAGAGCTGGATGATATCTTAAAAGAGGAAATCGCTTATACCGAACTCACAAGAGTGGCCAGGAAAGTTTCTCAGTGGAAATCGCTTGAATATGCTAGTCGGGAAGAAAGATCAGAACTTTTTAAAAAGATCTCCGACAGGGTTAAAACGGATAAAGAAATCGATCCGGGGATTATTGACCGTGTATTTTCAAAAGTTATACAGGATTACAACCTTGAATCAATCTACTTTACCGAAATCCTTCCGAATATTTTACTGACCGGAAACTGGCAGCAAAGAGATGAATTTATGCAAACATCCGGTCTGGATATTCTCAGAATAGAAGAAATTGAGAATATTTACTGCGAGAAAAACAACCTTACCAAGGATTACGTTAAAAACGTAGCGTTAAAGGCCGGCTAGTCAGCCATTCTTTTTTGCTATTTTATGTACTCTACAATGCCTTTTGAAGCTACTTTGCCGTCACCCATTGCCAGAATAACCGTGGAGCCCCCGCGTACGATATCACCGCCGGCAAAAACACCTTTCATGGATGTCATCCCGGTTTTCGGGTCGACCTCTATATTTCCCCATTTACCCACCTTAATTTCGGGATTACTCATGGGAATAAGAGGATTTGGTCCGTTACCCAGCGCCAGGACTACAGTATCAACTTCCATTGTAAACTCAGAGCCCTTTATAGGAACCGGTCTTCTTCTTCCCGATGCATCCGGCTCGCCAAGTTCCATTCTTATGCAATCCATACTTTTTACCCAGCCCTTTTCATCGCCGTTTATTTGTTTCGGCGCTACTAAAAGATTGAACTCAATCCCCTCCTCCTCTGCATGCTTAATCTCTTCGATTCTTGCGGGCATTTCCTTATTTGATCTTCTGTAAACTATTGCCGAAGAAGTTGCTCCCAGACGCTTTCCGGTTCTAACAGCATCCATGGCTGTATTTCCTGCTCCTATTACAGCAACTTTTTTACCCTTAAAAATCGGAGTATCGGCATTCGGAAACTCATAAGCCTTCATGAGATTACATCGGGTCAAAAATTCATTGGCCGAAAAAACACCGTTTAAGTTTTCACCCGGGATATTCATAAAAGTAGGCAGTCCGGCTCCGGTTCCAAGAAAAACCGATTTGTACCCTCTTGCAAAAAGTTCATCTAACCCTTCTGTTTTACCGATAACATAATTTGTATTGATCTCTACTCCCAGATTGCGGATATATTCAACTTCAGAAGCAAGAATCGCTTTTGGTAATCTGAATTCGGGAATACCGTAAACCAGAACTCCGCCTGGCTTATGAAGGGCCTCAAACATCGTAACCGAATGACCAAGCTGGGCCATTTCACCGGCGACCGTTAAACCGGAAGGCCCTGATCCAACAATGGCTATTTTAACCCCTGTCGGTTTAGGCATATCCGGAATGATTATGGCGTCACTTTCTCTTTCATAGTCTGCGGCAAATCTTTCAAGATGCCCTATTGCTACAGGCTCTTCCTTCATTTTTGTGAGGATACAGGGCGTTTCACACTGCTCTTCCTGCGGGCAAACCCTTCCGCAAATTGCCGGTAGAACATTCTTTTCCTTTAATTTTCTTGCTGCGCCTATGAAATTACCTTCTGCTATCAGTTGTATAAATGCGGGGATATCAATTCCTACAGGGCATCCGGCGACACATTTGGGTTTTTTACATTGAAGACATCTTTTAGCTTCCTTAACCGCCATTTCTTCTGTATAGCCGAAATTGACCTGGTTAAAGTTCGTTATTCTTAATTTAGGATCCTGCTCGGGCATATGCTGCCGCGGGATCTTTTCTCTTTTCTGTTTAGCGTCAGCCATTTCATCCTCCTAGAGTTTTATCTGGCATTCGTTATCAGACTTTTCTTCTTCATTTTTATACATGTTCCCGCGCTTGACCAGTTCTTCGAAATCCACATCATGGCCGTCAAATTCGGGTCCGTCCACACAGGCAAATTTTCTTTTACCTCCGACAGTACATCTGCAGGCACCGCACATACCCGTTCCGTCAACCATAATAGTATTCAAACTAACCATAGTCTTGATTTTCTTTTCTCTGGTCATATCTGCAACAGCTTTCATCATCATTACCGGTCCTATAGCAAGTACAAAGTCTATCTTTCTACCTTCATCCAGAAGCTTTTTTAAAACTACCGTTACAAACCCTGAATGCCCGTAACTTCCGTCGTCTGTACAGACATAAAGTTCGTCTGAACACTGCGAGAATTCCTTTTCCATGAAAACAAGATCTTTGTTCCTAAATACCATAATGTTGATGACC
>CAYYBZ010000341.1:0-2919 GCA_964470285.1 uncultured Oligoflexia bacterium | reverse complement strand
GTTGTAAATTACGCCCATGTTTCCGGTAATGGTTGCTATGCCCTTCTTATAACCTGTTTCTGAAAAAAGCTTCAGCACATCATTATAATATTTGATTGCCGTTTCAAATTCACACATCGCCCAGTACACAAGACCCAGGTTACCCAGCGAGATTCCTTTACCGATTTTATCTCCTGTTTTTTCATTAATACTTAAGGATTTTTTATAGTGTTCAATGGAATCCCTGAATCTGCCCAATTTGTAATAAATCCGGCCTATCGCATTGTATGAGTTTGCCATCACTGTACTTGAGGAACCGGTAAAGGGATTTGAATCCGATATAAATCCTCCGATTTCCAGTCTGGAATGAAAATACCTGATAGCCTTTTCATACTCACCCAGATTAAAGTATACAAGGCCCACTATTTTCAAAGCTTCACAGTAAAGAGAGCCCTTATTTCTACCCTCCAGCATTTCAATTATCTCTTCACCGTCTGATAGTGCCAAGGAGTACTCGGCAAGATCTATATTATATTTTGCCCTGATAGCCTTAACTCTCGCTCTTTTAAAATTGTCGTTTAAGTATTCTGAAATTACCATAAGTTTGTCAATTGTCTTTTTCTGTTCGAAACGCATTCCCAGAATCTCTAATACTTTAGCTTTGATTTCAAGAATCTCAAACATTGCTTCATCGCGGGTAATCCCTTCAAACTCAGGATCTGTCGATTCTATAAGGGGTAAAACCTGATCCGCCATTGTAAGTGCTTCTTCGTTATTGTATTCCCTTAAAGATCTTCTCAACGCCAGAAGCGAATATTTATAAGCCTCTCTTATTCTTTCGGCATTGATATAATGATTTGCCAGAAGATATGAATTTTCCAATATATCTTCATTTGTCTCTTTAATGAGCTCAAGGATTGAATCACCGCAAAGCCTGTTCAAAAGTTTCTTGTTATAGTTTAAAAGCGTACCGTAAACGACGTCCCTTATTACCGGATTTTTAAATGACAGGGCAAACTCGTTTAAGCTTTCCACGAAAGCGCTTTTTTCCAGTATATCAATGCTTCTATCAAGTTCTTCTCTTTTAATTCCTGTTTTTTCACAAACCTTTTCGAGCAGCAAATTATCGATTTCTTCGCCTATTACCGAGCTTATAAGAAGAACTCTTTTTGATATTTCGTCAAGGGCATCGATTCTTGAAAGTATTATACGGGAGACCGAATCCGGCAGAGCTAATAATTCAGAACCCGGTTCTAAAACGTAACAATGCCCGAGCCTTTTAAGAATTCCGCTTTCAACAAGTGAAAAGATTAATTCCTCGACATAGAAAGGATTCCCTGTGGACTTTGCCACTATCCTCTGTTCAAATTTCGACGGGAAATTATAATCACCGAGTATTCCCGAAACTATTTTCAATATGGAGTTCTCTTCAAGGGCACCGAGCTCAATCACATCAAAGTTTTTAATCTTTGAAAAAAGAGCTGTATTGGCTGCCTCCGGTCTGTATTGTAGAATGATAAAAATTCTTGTAGCGGGATTAATATTTTCAAAACAATACTGCAAAGCGGAGATTGAGGATGAATCGGCCCATTGAATATCCTCAAGGTTCATAATCAGGGGAATTTTTTTTAGATTCCAATTGTCGTTTGCCGCGATCTGCAGGAAATTTTTTAGCGCAAGCTTAATCTCAAGAGCAAGCGCCTCAGGCTCAAGAGAGGAGATATTGCCGTTACCGCCTATTTCAATTCCCAGCAAATAACCAAGTATGGGCATTGAGTTCTTTAATCTTTGAACTTCTTCATCATTTATTCCCTTACATAGTTTATCAATTTTTGCTTTAAATTTCTCCGCATCAACTTCGCTTTTTGAACCGTCGCTGAAGAATTTCTCTAGAGCCGTAGAAAACAAACTGTACGGAGGATTAGCTGAAGAAAAGCAGTTACCTTCAAGCATGGGAGCGACGGTTCCTATTTCTTCGGCAAGTGAATTTGCAAACTCATCGACGAGTCTTGTCTTTCCTATCCCGGCGTTTCCCTTTACTCCTAAAACAGTAACGTTGTATTCGCTGTTTGAAGTTATTATCCTGTGATACTTTTGTAAAACATTCTGAATCTGCAATTCTCTTCCTACATAGGGAGCCTTTGAAAGAGACTGAAGTTTCTTCCATCTTTTTATCCTTACAGGGTTTAATCCGTTAACCCTGAAAACCCTGCAGGGCTCTGCCTTACCTTTTACAACAATTTCTCCCAATGATTCGTAAAGAAAAACCTCTCCGGCTATCTTTTTTGTTTCTTCCTCAATCATTATTTCGTTTGCAGGAGCGTGTTCTTCAAGTCTGGAAGCCAGATTTACGGCATCTCCCATTACGGTAAAGTCCTGCTCTCTTTCCTTTCCTATTTTCCCGGTCACTACAAGCCCCGTGTTAACACCTGTTCTCATTCCAATTGCTATGCCGCGCTCTTTGAGAATGTCGTTAATTTCACTGAACCTGTTTTTCATTCCCAGTGCGGCACGCAAAGCATTTTGAGTATCGTGTTCAGATGCTTTGTGTGACCCGAAAAGGGCCATGATTCTGTCTCCCTCGTATTTGTCAATGTACCCGCCGAATCTTTCTACTTCTCCGGTTAGAATTTTAAAACATCTGTCTATTATCAGCTGAACGTCTTCGGGATCGAGCTTCTCGCTCATTGCGGTAAAACCTTTGATATCGGCAAACAGAATGGAAACTATTCTTCTTTCGCCATCTCTTAACCTGGGAACTGAAATGCTTTTTTCGGGGACAACACTGGTAAGCTTATCCAGATCGGCCTTTAATGTGTTTGACCAGTTAGCAAGGACCATTTTTCCAACTTAGCTTAAGTACATATCGCTTAAGCCGTTTAAAAATTTAACTTCTTCCTTTAAAACATGATCTTTCTCATTTGTACTTTCCAAATCTCC
>CAYYBZ010000340.1:0-2920 GCA_964470285.1 uncultured Oligoflexia bacterium | reverse complement strand
CATCGCTTCCCGGTATAGGTAAAGAAAAAGCTCAAAGAATCATTAAATTAAGGACATCAATAAAGGGTTTTAAAAGAACCGATGATCTTTTGAAGGTCAAAGGTCTTGGCAAAAAGCTGTTTTCAAAAATTAATCCTTATATAAAACTCAGCGGTAAAAGCGATCTTATAGCCCTTAAAAAAAATCAAAAGAAAAATACTAAATGATTTATGCTTTAATCCCTACCCCTCCCATAAATTAAGGCCTGCCAAAACGGGCCTTTTTACTTTAAAGGGTATGATTGACCGGGAATCGGTTGATATGGTAAAAAAAGGGTATGAATATAATATCATTTTTTAAATCGTTTTTATCAGTGTCAATTATTTTAAGTTTTGCCGTTTTTTCTGCGTACTCTCAAACTCCCGATTATAATGACGATTTTGATGATGAAGCGGCCAGAAAAAAAGAACAACAGTTTATAAATAAGGATGATCCCCTTAATCCGGATCCTTATTATGAAAAAAACATTAAGGGTTCCTGGGAGAAGGATCGCGAAAGGAAAATTAAAGAAACCATTGAAGACTTAAAGAAGGAATACGGTACAGATAAATTTACAAAAGAGATCCTGGAAAAGGGACCGGTTAAAAAAAAGGAAAAGTCTCAAGATACTTCTAATCTGATGTCCACTTCGGATCCTTACTATGAAGAAAACATTAAGAGTTCCTGGCAGAAAGAAGATGAGGAGATAAAAAGACAAATTTTAGAGAAAATTCGAATGAAGGTTTCGGGTGAGCAAAAGAAAAAGCCCTCTGAATCAGGCAGTACTTCGATGAGTCCTTCAAGTGATGAATACTATGAAGAGAACATTAAAAACAGCTGGAAAAAGCAAAGAAAGGAAATCGTAGACGGAGCCCTACAAAACCTCTTAGAAGATGAAGCGATTGAAACCCCTGAACAAAGAAAAAAAAGACTTGAAGCTGAGAAAAAAGAAAAGAACGAAGAAAAAGAATAAAAAGCAATAAATATTACAGTGCATAAAGGCCGTTAAATTTGATTAGCGGCCTTTTTTACAGATGCAAAATAACTCTAATCAAACTTCATGATACTAATAACTTGCATTTATCCTAGGAGTTCACTATATTGGCCATTATTTTTTTAAGGTCTTTATATAATTACCATTTTTTAAAATAATATAGAGGAGAAAATCAAATGAACTCTTTATCGCTGTCTGAGAATGTCGGATCACTCTCGGCTCTTATAGGGCTTGGAGGATTAATTTTCGCAATCATACTTTTTATGTGGATTCGCTCCAGAGATGCTGGAACCGATGTAATGAAAGAAATATCAAACGTAATCCACTCGGGCGCCATGGTTTTTCTTCGCCGCGAATACTCGATACTTGCAATTTTTATAATCATTGTATTTGCCCTTCTTGCCTGGAGAATTCAGCTAAACACAGCCTTTGCATTTTTGGGAGGTGCACTCTGCTCGATGCTTGCGGGATTTATAGGAATGAAGGCCGCTACCAGGGCAAATGTAAGAACCTGTGCGGCCGCAAAGGATAAAGGCCAACCGGCGGCATTGTCAATTGCTTTTACAGGCGGAGCTGTTATGGGAATGACAATTGCCTCTTTAGGGTTAATAGGAGTGGGAATTGTATTCTTTATTTTCGGGAAGCCGGAGCATGCAAGTATAATTAACGGCTTTGCTATGGGAGCATCGTCTATTGCTCTTTTCGCCCGTGTTGGCGGCGGGATTTATACTAAGGCAGCGGATGTCGGAGCAGACCTGGTTGGTAAGGTAGAAGCCGGGATTCCTGAAGATGATCCCAGAAATCCCGCAGTTATTGCGGATAATGTCGGAGATAATGTCGGAGATACCGCAGGTATGGGAGCAGATCTGTTTGAATCTTATGTCGGTTCGGTAATAGCAACTATAGCAATAGGTGCGACGGCTACGGCGGCAAATCTTGGATTGAAAGAAGGAACGGTATTGACCGAGGCCTTAAGAAGTAATTTTATGGTTTTGCCTCTGTTAATTGTAGCATTCGGAGCTATCGCTTCAACGCTTGGCGTACTTTCTGTTCATCTTTTTTCAAAGATGAATCCGGCCGCAACCTTAAGATTGGTAACATATGTCGGAGCCATAATAATGCTGGTAGCAGCATATTTCATAATAGATAAACTCGGACTCAATCAGAATATCTTCTGGGCAATTCTGGGAGGTAATTTAGCCGGGATCATTCTGGGATTATTAACGGAATATTATACTGCAGCCGGACCTATTCGCAGGATTGCATCGGCTTCTGAAACGGGATCCGCCACCAACATAATTCACGGTTTAGCGGTCGGAATGGAATCTGTACTTGCACCGATTATAATTATTTGTGCCGCAATTTATGTCGGTTTCAGTTTTGCCGGCCTATACGGCATAGGTATCGCTGGAGTAGGAATGCTTGCTACAATAGGAGTCACAATGTCGGTAGATGCATACGGCCCTATTGCAGATAATGCAGGCGGAATTTCGGAAATGTCAGGACTCGGTCCCGATGTCAGAAAAATTACCGATAAGCTTGATTCTCTTGGCAATACAACAGCTGCTATCGGAAAAGGTTTTGCAATCGGTTCAGCGGCTTTGACGGCTTTAGCGCTATTTTCTGCATACTCATCATCTGTGGGTTTAACAAGCATAAACATACTTGATCCCAAAGTTGTAATAGGTTTCTTTATCGGCGGAGTTTTACCGTTTTTTGTGGCTGCCTTAACGATGACGGCAGTGGGAAAAGCTGCAGCGAAAATGGTTGAAGAAGTGCGCAGACAGTTCAGGGAAATAGCCGGTCTTATGGAGGGTAAAGCCAAACCTGATACGGGAAGATGCGTCGATATAGCTACAAGGGGAGCTCTTCTTCAAATGGTAGCCCCGGGATTAACGGCGGTTTTGG
>CAYYBZ010000339.1:0-2921 GCA_964470285.1 uncultured Oligoflexia bacterium | reverse complement strand
ATCCGGTTGAAATTTCATCGGTTTCTTCAAGGACGAAAGCATGCTCAACGACATTCTCAAGTTCTCTGATATTACCGGGCCAGGAGTAACTTTTCAGTTTTTTAACCGCTTCATCGGCAAATCCCCTGATTTTTTTTGAATGAAGTCTGTTAAACTTTCTTACAAAATGAGTTGTCAAATCCCCTAAGTCTTCTTTTCTTTCCCTTAAAGGCGGAAGGAAAATAGGAAGCACGTTGAGCCTGTAGAAAAGATCTTCTCTGAATTTATCTTCCTTGATCATCTCCTCTAAATTTCTGTTTGTCGCCGTAATTATTCTTACATTAACCTCAACTTCCCTGTTTGTGCCTATGGGTGTAAATTTTTTTTCCTGCAGCACTCTTAAAAGCTTAGCCTGCATCTGATAAGAAACGTCTCCTATTTCATCTAAAAATAAAGTTCCGCCCTCAGCGTACTGGAACTTGCCTATTTTTCTTTTATCCGCTCCGGTAAAGGCGCCCTTTTCATGACCGAAAAGTTCACTTTCAATCAGCGTATCGGGAATGGCGGAGCAGTTAACCGGTACAAAATTTTTATCCTTCCTTAAACTGTTTAAGTGAATTGCCCTTGCAACAAGTTCTTTACCTGTTCCCGATTCGCCTCTTATCAAAACAGCCGTATCGACCTTGGCCAGTTTTTCAATAAGTGAAAAAACCTTTTTCATGCTTCCTGAAGTACCGACAAAATCCCCGCCAATTTGCACCTTGTCAGTCGGAGCAGAGTATGCAGCAATTTTAATGCAATCATGGGCTTCAATGGCTTTATTTACAATTGCCCTTATTTCTTCATGTTTAATAGGTTTTGAAACGTAGTTATATGCACCTATTCTTATTGCTTCAACCGCATCTTTAAGATTTGTATAGGCAGTCATTATCACGACTATGATACCGGGATCAAAGGCCTTGATTTCCTTTAAGCATTCAATTCCCTTCATCCTTGGCATATCCACATCAAGCATCACAAGATCGTAAAAATTTGCTTTTACCTTTTCCAGCGCATCAATACCGTCTTTAGCTTCACAGAGCTTAAAATCTTCCTTTAAAGCGGATATTACCGATTGTCTTAACTCGGCATCGTCATCAACTACGAGTATTTTAAACAAGACAAACTCCTTTAAAAATATATGTTTAGATTGCTTAAAACATGGATTTTTTTAGTAATTTTACAAGGTTACAATCCTTAAAATTATTTGATTTTATATAACATCGGTGCTAGGATGTAAAGGTCTAAAATCGTTTGCTTTTTAATAATTTGTTGAGGTGTTTTGGCTATGGATATGAAAGAACTTGTTGAAGTAATCGCAAAAGCTTTAGTCGACAAACCTGATGAAGTTAATGTTGAAGAAACTCAGGGCTCTTACACTTGTGTGTTAAAATTAAGAGTTGCCAAAGAGGACATCGGAAAGGTTATCGGCAAAAAGGGTGCAAATGCAAACGCCATCAGGACAATTCTGGATGCTACTGGCGGTAAGCAGAACAAGAGATTCGTTCTAGAGATACTTGAATAAATCTCTTAAGACCCCAATTAGACTACTCTTACTATCTTTTCCTTCGCTAAAGCTGTATTTGATTCACTGATTATTTGAGCTAACTATTTGATTTTAAATACTGAATATAGTTATTTTTTTAGCAATACGGGTATATTTCTTGCACAGTAAGATGTTAAACGAATATGAAGACTGCAGTAAAAAAACTAAAAATTTCGATTATATTAGTAATATTAAGTATTTGTACGTTTGGTTGTCCATGGGATCAGGATCCAAGTGTGGACATTGTATCCCCCAAAACCGATAAAAAGGATGTCCCACTTAATGCTGTTATCAAAATTGTGGTTACAACCAAATCTAAGCTTAAAAAGAGCTCATTAAAACCGGATAAGTTTTCTTTAGCAAAGCTGGTAACAAAAGAAAACGAAGAGGAAGATTCGCAAGACAGTAAAAACACGACGACTCAAAATAACACTCTTGAAACTCAAAATACCGCCGAAAAAGAAACAAAACCTGTTAAAACAATCTTAAAGTTTGAAACCGAAAATGTAGGAGTAACCGTTGACGGCGGAAATGAGACAAATGTTAAAACAACGATCTATATCATCCCGGTTCCCGATAAATCAACAAAACCGCCTCTGGAACCCATTCAGGAATACGTTATAACCGTAGGAAACCTAAAAGACATAGATGACAGGTCTTATCTTGGTTCAACAAGATCATTTACAACCGAGGATGAAGGTTTTGAATTTTCAACAGCCACCGACATTGATTATATAATCGAACCCACAACAACAAATCTTTTTAATTCACCTATAGAAGGTAATCAGGAATTTATAATCAAATTTAAAGATCCGGTAAATCCTTTTTTACTCAATGAATATTCAAAACTCGTTTCAACTCATGACAGAAAACTAGACAGCATTGATGATTTTACGGATAAAGAAAAAGAAGACATAAAAAATATTCCAAAAAACAATGAAGTATCCCAAAGAAGCGAAGAGTGGGTATTAAAGCAGTTCGATTATTACACTAGAAAAATAGATGAAGCTCAGAAAAGATTCGAAACCGGAATCCCGGCTGAACGTGAAAAACTGCAAAAAGAACTTGAAGAAGCCTATTCTGAAACAGGGATTACGCAAGAAGCCAGGGAAGCCAAAATTGCTCAAAAAGAGGCAAAACTTCTAGCCCTTGATGAAGAAGAAACGAAGATAATGGAAGAAACTATCCCGATGTACGAACAAAAATTGAACAATCTTCACTCGGGAATTTACGGAGATCAGATTGAAGAGGAAAAAACAAAAGAAGACAAAGCCTCTTCACCGGGAGGATATGAAAGAAAAACAACCGATACTCATAAATTCACCCTTTCATTCCTTGAAAACCTTACCGTTGATGA
>CAYYBZ010000338.1:0-2941 GCA_964470285.1 uncultured Oligoflexia bacterium | reverse complement strand
GCTGAAACGAAATACAAATGGTGGATTGAAAGGTTTAAATCCGATCTTAATAAGGTTGATATTATACGCCTCGATCATTTCAGGGGTTTTGAAGCATACTGGCAAATACCCGCAAGCGAAAAGACAGCCGTTAAGGGAAAATGGATAAAAGGTCCCGGAAAAGAGTTTTTCAAAGCAGTAAGAAAAGCTCTGGGGGATTTTCAGATAATTGCTGAAGACCTTGGAGTAATAACACCTGAAGTAGATAAATTAAGAGACGAACTTGGGTTTCCCGGGATGAGAGTATTGCAATGGGCCTTCGGAAATGATCCCAAATCACCTGAATATATACCCCACAGGCATATAAGAAATTGTGTTGCCTATACAGGCGGCCATGACAACGATACTGTAGTCGGATGGTTTACTGCCAAGAATGCTAATACCACTCTTTCAGAAGATGAAGCTGACATAGAAAGGCAAAAAGCACTCAAATACACAGGAACAGACGGTTCAAATATTAACTGGGATTTCATCCGTTTGGTCTTAAGCTCCGTTGCAAATACTGCAATTTACCCTCTTCAGGATATACTCGGTCTGGGATCTGATGCGCGAATGAACATCCCTGCAACATCTTCGGGAAACTGGGAATGGAGATTTTCCAAGAATAAGCTTACAAAAGTCATTATACTCAAGCTAAGACAATTAACGGATATTTACGATAGGGCTCCTAACTCTAGATAATAATTTCGACATGTTACAGATATAAATAGTCTTTTTACGATTCTTACTGATTTGACCAGCAAGAGTATTTAATATATTCTCCCTTGAAACAAAACATACATATAAAAACGAGGACTTATGATTTTAGACGGGAGAAAAAGAGTCATCATAGATAAGGTATATCCTGAAATTGACGCAGGAAAATTTCCGATCAAGAGAATTCCCGGTGAAGAAGTTTTGGTAAAGGCCGATATTTTTACCGATGGCCATGACAGGATAAGTGCAAATCTTGTTTACTGGAAGGAAGCAGAAAAAACAAGAAACTACGTTCCCATGAACTTAACGGTTAACGATTCCTGGGAAGCCTCTTTTATTCCCGAAGGTGTGGGAATTTATAAATATACGGTAGAAGCATGGGTGGACAGATTCGAAACACTTCATGAGACGATAAAGAAAAAATCTTTTGCCGGTCAGGACGTAAAAGTTGAAATGCTTATTTGTGCAAATATTCTTCGTGATAGAGCGAAACAGATTAAGAATAAGGATAAAAAAATTATCGATCATTTCGCCGACCTTTTCGAGAAAAAGGATTCCAAAGAAGTTCTTTTTGCCTTTAAAGATGACGAATTTGCACAAATCATAAGGAAATATCCCGATAAGCAACTGGCAACGGTTCATCCAAGAGAACTAACGTTAACCGTAGACAGAGAAAAAGCGCTTTTCAGCTCATGGTATGAATTTTTCCCGCGTTCATGCACCGACTCGCCTTCAAAACACGGCACGTTTAAGGACTGTGAAAAACTGCTGCCCGAAATATCAAAAATGGGATTCGATGTTATATATCTTCCTCCGATTCATCCGATAGGCCTGGCTAAAAGAAAGGGTAAAAACAATAATCGCAATGCGGAAAAAGACGAACCGGGAAGCCCATGGGCAATAGGATCAAAGAACGGTGGCCATAAATCGGTTCATCCGGATCTCGGAACGATTAATGATTTTGAAAATTTTGTTGTTAAGGCCTCTGAATTCGGCATGGAGATAGCAATGGACATTGCTTTTCAATGCTCCCCGGATCACCCTTATGTCAAGGAACATCCTAAATGGTTCAGATGGAGGCCCGACGAAACCGTTCAGTATGCCGAAAATCCTCCAAAGAAATATGAAGACATAATACCCATAGATTTTGAAACCGAAGACTGGAAAAATCTCTGGAATGAGCTTAAAAGCGTCTTTCTTTTCTGGATAGAAAAAGGCGTAAAGATATTCAGGGTCGATAACCCTCATACCAAACCTTTTGACTTCTGGCACTGGGTTATAAGCGAGGTTAAAAGAGAACATCCTGATACTATCTTTCTGGCAGAGGCCTTTACCCGGCCAAAACCGATGTACAGACTTGCCAAATGCGGATTTTCACAGTCATACACTTACTTCACATGGCGAAACACTAAAAAAGAGCTTACCGATTACATAACGGAACTTACAAAAACCGAAATAAGAGAGATTTTCCGCCCCAACTTCTGGAGCAACACACCCGACATACTTCCCGAATACCTGCAATACGGGGGTAGACCCGCTTTCATAGTCAGGGTTATTTTAGCCGCTACGCTCTCATCCAATTACGGTGTTTACGGACCCGCTTATGAACTTTGTCAGGCTGAAGCTTTAGACAACATGGAAGAGTACAAAAATTCTGAAAAATATGAGATTAAGAACTGGAACAGGGAAAGTCAGCAAAGTTTAAGTAAACTGATTGCAAAAATAAATAAAATAAGAAAAGAGAACAAAGCCTTAAAAAATCCATGGAACACAGTTTTCTGTAATTCCGAAAACGACAATATTATCTGTTATGTAAAACATGACGGCAAATATGAAAACATAATTCTTATCGCAGTCAATCTTAATCCTTATCACACACAGGCCGGAAGAATACGCGTCCCGGTGGATGAACTGTCATTACCCAAAGATGAACATTACCTGGTTCATGATCTTTTAAGAGATGAGAAATACGTCTGGCAGGGCCAGTGGAATTACGTGGAACTTGACCCGAAGGTTCTACCTGCGCATGTTTTTCAGATAAGAAAAAGATTAAAAAGAGAAAATGATTTCGATTATTTTTTATAGTTTTATCGGAGATACGGATAAATGAAAAAAAAGAAAACAGCTTTAGTTGACGATCCTCTATGGTACAAAGACGCAATAATTTACGAAATACATATTAAAAGTTTTTTCGATTCCAATAATG
>CAYYBZ010000337.1:0-2945 GCA_964470285.1 uncultured Oligoflexia bacterium | reverse complement strand
CCTAAAAAACATTCTTGATATATTCACATCCGTAACGGATATTCATTCCGCAGGCATCTATATAAGAGCTTCAATCAGCGGTAATTTCAATATACTGGCCCAGAAAAACTATTCTGATAATTTTAATGAAGAGATGTCTTCGTTTCCCAAACATTCGTTTTTTGCAAATATTCTTTTAATGGGAGAACCTCGGTACTTTTCATTTGATGAATTCTTGAATGCCGTAAAAAAGTACGTGATAATAAATGAAAGACTGGAACCCTATAAAAAAGAAAAACTCCTCTGCATAAGCATAATACCTTCTAAATACAAAGGAGAAACAGTAGGGGCACTTGTACTCGGCTCCAAAAAAACAAAGGATATTCCGATCGACTTGAGGCCCATAATCGAAGCTGCAGCGGCTCAGATAGGCCTTGTTATCGCAAAGACAAAAAGCGACGACACTTTAAAGGAAAGCGAAAAAAAACATTTAACCATTTTTGAGAATTCACCCGATGCTATAGTTATATTTGATGAAACCGGTATTCAGGACGTAAATGAGTATGCACTTAAAATATTCGGATATAAGAATAAGAAAGAATTTATCGGAATGAAATTTATCGAAGTATCACCAGAACATCAACCGTCAGGTGAAAATTCCAAAAACGCATTTGGCAAAATTCTGCTAAGTTCAACGGAAAAAAGATATTCCAACTTTGAATGGATTTTCATTAAAAAAGACAAAACAGAATTTAAATCCCAGATCTGGCTCAATAGCTTCTGGATAAGAAAGGGCAGAATATTTCAGGCAACTATCCGAGATGTATCTGAGATTGATAAAATTGAAAATGAGAAAATTATTCTTGAAAGTCAGCTCCAACAGGCACAGAAGATGGAATCAATCGGACGTCTGGCAGGCGGTGTTTCACATGATTTTAACAATCTTCTGTCCCCGATAATCGGCTTTTCAGAGATGGCTCTTGCCAAAGCTGTTGACGACAAAGAACTATACGAAGATATCAACTGTATATTACAGTCGGCAAACAGGGCAAAGGATCTTACACGGCAGCTTCTGGCATTTAGCAGAAAACAGCTGCTTCACAAAAAAGCCGCAAATCTGGCAACTATTGTCGAGAAATTTGAAAAGATCATAAAATACACATTAAGAGAAAACATCGACATAACAATAAATTTACAGGATACCTCCCTGCACATTTGGGCAGACATTTCCCAGATCGAACAGATCATTATGAACCTTGTTGTAAATGCTCAGGATGCAATGCCAAACGGAGGGAAATTATCGATAACCGTTATGAGTTCAAACATTGATGAGAATACAGCTATGCAATTTCGGAACATAAAACCCGGGCTTTATGCGCTTTTAGAAGTTAAAGACAACGGTTCAGGAATTGAGGACTTGATAAAGGACAAAATATTTGAGCCTTTTTTCACTACCAAGGATAAACACAAAGGGACAGGTCTCGGTTTGTCAACCGTATACGGCATAGTCGAACAGCATCAGGGTTTTATAGATCTTAAAACGGAATTGAACAAAGGAACTTCATTTAGAGTTCACTTTCCCTTAATAGAAGAGCTGCAAATACATGGGGCCAAAACGAAAGTTGTTAGAAATATACACGCAAATAATGAAACGGTTTTAATCGTGGAAGATGACGACATGACCCTGGATTTGATAGAAGCCATACTTAAAAAAACAGGATATAAAATCATTTCTTTTGATAACCCTCAAAAGGCCCTTGAAACCGTAGGCTCGGACATCAATAAAATTGATTTACTGCTTACCGATATCGTAATGCCGGGAATGAACGGAAAAACCCTGTATGATAGACTCGCCAAGATTAAACCTGATCTGAAAGTTTTATTCATTTCCGGATATACCGGAGAAGTCATGCTTGATCATGGAATCACAAACACTTCCGGTAATTTTCTTCAAAAGCCGTTCAATACTAAAGATCTGAATATTAAAATTCGCGAAATCCTGGAAGCCGGGTAGCTATGTTCTTTGATTTCTTTTCCCGATTATAGTCCGTCATTGCTGTAACTTGCATCTTTGATTCCGAATCCGAAACGTATTTCATAGTTATAAGATAATGATCCGCTCTTGAAAAACCCGGTAAATCCCATGAATCTGCCTTCCGGATCAAAGATCACTGTAACCACCCATTCGTCTCCCGCTTCGTCAACTGCAACGTATGCCCCCTTGCAAAGATGTGCATTCTGCACAACAGTTGAAACAGCCGATAAGTTTCCGGCATCGTTATTAAACGATGTTGAAACGATTTCTCCGCTTCTGGGACCGTTTGTATCGCTAACCTTTTGCACTGTATCTGTAAACTGAGGTGTTCCGTCCGTTCTGTCCCCGTAATCAAAAACCTTGATAGTTCCGTTTTCAAAAACAATTTTCATCGGATTAACTTCCTTCATGCTTCCATCCGAAGCGGCAGAATAGACCATTGTAAAATAGGTTCCGTTCAGTGTCGGCCACCAGCTTGCTTCATCATCGGCTAAATCAGTTTGAGGAACAACAAGGGCGCCGCCGCCGCCCATATCGGGACCGAAATCAAGAATTGCAGCTCCGGAAGCAGTCCCGGTAATCGCTATGGCGTCGTCCCAGTTTCCAACTCCGTCAAACCACATAATATTTGCCATGGACGAGGCGTCATATGTCATTGAATTCACAGAAACTGTATCTCCTTCGTTTATATCGCTGATTCCGCAATCAGTGCACGGATCCCCCTCATCAAACTCATTTTTCTTTGAATATGCGGCTCCATACATAAGTCCGTTGGCCGTTGCGTCGTCGTATGCGGCAAATCCGACTTCCATATTATCTTCGATACCGGTTGTATCGATAAAAAACTTCATCCAATTGTAAGCCGTTCCGTAAAAGGATGTCTTGTCCACTTCCTGCGCATAAACCGCATATACGGGATCACCGTCGGCCT
>CAYYBZ010000336.1:1610-2953 GCA_964470285.1 uncultured Oligoflexia bacterium | reverse complement strand
TTCCTTAGTGAATTATAAGTAAACTACAAATAATTAATATTTACAAGAATCAAAATAAGCTTTACATATAAGCTCTGAAAATATCTTATTATCAATTAATTCAAAAATGCTGACACTACACGTAATAGATGCCGCAATAATAATTGTCTATTTTCTGGCCATTACTTTTCTGGCTTTTAAGTTAAAGGCAAAGATAAAAGGAGTTGAGGATTATCTTCTGATGGGCAGAAGAGTAACGCTTCCTCTTTTCGTCGGGACGCTTGTAGCCACCTGGTACGGCGGTATTTTGGGTGTGGGGGAAATATCCTACTCAAGCGGAATTGTAAACTTTGTGACACAGGGCTTTTTCTGGTACTTAAGTTACCTGGTTTTTGCTCTTATTCTCGCTGAAAGACTAAGAAGGTCATCTAAAGTAACCTTACCTGATCAGCTTGATCAATATTACGGCAAAAATGCCAGGGCTTTGGGCGCAACATTTAATTTTATTAACGTTATACCTATTGTCTATGTACTTTCGCTGGGATTAATAATAAGGGTGTTTTTTAATATCCCTCTATGGCAGGGAATTGTAATAGGCGGTATTGTTTCGATTGTTTATACGGTTGTAGCAGGGTTTTATTCGGATGTTTATACGGATTTCATTCAGTTTATGATCATGTGCACCATGATTCCCCTTCTGTTAATTTTTTCAGTTATTAAATTTGGAGGATATGAATTTCTGGCTGATAGGGTTCCTGTACAGCATTTTTCCTTTAAGGGTGATTTTTCAATAGGCGAGGTAATTGTCTGGGGTTTTTTAGCCATGGGAACTCTTGTTGATCCGAATTTTTATCAAAGATGCTATGCAGCCAAAAAGCCTTCAATTGCCAGAAAGGGAATCTTTCTTTCAATAGGTTTCTGGTTATTTTTCGATATATGCACGACATTTATCGGTATTTACGGTAGGGCCGCATTACCTGATATTCCCGATGCAAAGCTTATGTTTCCCTTATATGCCGATTTAATCTTACCTGTCGGACTTAAAGGACTGTTTTTTGTAGGTCTTATTGCCACCATTATGTCCACTATTGATTCATACTGTCTTGTCGGCGGTATGACTATTTCTCACGATATTTATCAAAAAGTATTTGGTAGGAAAGCCTCACAGGAAAAACTTGTTTTTATTTCAAGACTGGGCGTAATAATTACATGCCTTTGTGCCGTATGCCTGGCTCTTATCTACAATGATTCGATTAAAAATATCTGGTACGTAGTAGGTTCAATCACTTTCTCGGCTCTTTTCTTTCCGACACTTGCCGGTATTTTCATTGTTAAGAATTCGAAAAGTCCTGCAGGTCTTCCTT
>CAYYBZ010000336.1:0-1600 GCA_964470285.1 uncultured Oligoflexia bacterium | reverse complement strand
ATGATATTCGGTGTACTGGGTGCTATAGGCTGGTTTATTTTACAGAATACCGGAACATTGAAGAATTATCCTAAATTGATAGGTATTATAGAACCACTATATCTTGGGCTTCTCTTTTCAATAATAGGATTCTTTATATTTCATAAGAAAGTAAAGGAGCGAGCTGAAAAATGATTTTCAAGCTATTCCTCATAACAAGCGCATCAATCCTTATACTAGGGACAATAGTTCTAGCCTGCTATTTTTTCGCAGACAGCCTAAAAAATAACGGTAACTGAATTTTCTTTTTATGCATAGAAAACGGGGTTATACTTTTTCGGGCCTAGTCGGGTTTGAGCGAAGAAAAAGCATTACCCATATTACTCTAAACATTTTAATGATTTATGCTATATTAATTCGTATGAAAAATAGGCTTAAGAAAATTTCGGCAGCCCTGATACTTATGCTGCTCGTTCCGGCTTTGTGTCATGGGGCGGGATATGTAAGAAAGATAATTATTATCGGTAATCATAAAACCGAAAGACAGGCTATTTTAAATATTCTGGGTGTTGAGAAGAATGAATTCGTGAATTCAGCAAGAATGAAAGAGATTGAGAATAAACTTATCAATTGCGGCCTTTTTAAAAAGGTAAAGGCAAGAACAAGAAAAGTATCCAAAAACCGCATAGATCTGGTTGTAAGAGTTTCTGAAAAAGGTTCTTTATTTCTTTTCCCGATATTCAGGGCCTGGAGCGGGAGGTATTCTGGAGGTGCCGTTTTTGGCGAATCTAACCTTTTCGGAGCAAACAAGAAAACACTGTTACTCGGTGAAGGGGGTAACAAGCTAAGCCAGTTTTTCGGTGTGTACGATGATAATGCTCTTTTTAATTCGGACTGGATTATGAGATTTCAGGTTGTAGTTCGCACTGACGATGTACCGTTATATTCAGGATTTGAAAAGGTTGATGAAGTTAACATAAAGGATGTAGGATTTTCCATTGCTCCCGGCTATAAATGGACCGATAAGATATCAACAAGGGCTGTCTTTGATTTTAAGTACGTCTGGCACGGTTCTTCGGGGCTTGTTCCGATAATCACCGAGAACGGTGTAATTTTTTCCATGGGATTTGAGTTTATATTCGACTCTCTTATGCGAAACGAGGCCGTGTTGGAAGGAGCGTATCTCAGAGCCGCCTTTGAATTTGCCGACGACAGACTGGGCTCGGATTATAACTACAGCAAAGAAGCCGTAGATGTAAAATATGCCCTTAAATTTCTCAAATACTTTAACTGGATGATGGATTTTAACGCAAAGCTGGGAAGAGATCTTCCTTTTATTGAGGAACTTACTCTGGGAGGTACTTCGCTAAGGGGTTATGCCGACAGACAGTTCAGGGGAGACGGTATGCTAAGATTGGTAAATGAAATTTCTTTCCCAATTTTTTCACACAGCTCTTTCGGTTTAAGGGGAATAACCTTCTATGATCTGGGATTTATACATTTTAATTCTGAAGATATAAAAGGAGAGGATTTTAATTCAGGTGTCGGCGGCGGTCTTCGCGTCTATATGAAAAAGGTTATAATGCCTCTGCTTGGGCTTGATTTCGGTTACGGAATTGAC
>CAYYBZ010000335.1:0-2974 GCA_964470285.1 uncultured Oligoflexia bacterium | reverse complement strand
GGACTTTGAATTTACGAACTATATGCCGATTGTTGTTATGGTAGTTTTGGCTATCGGTACCGGTCTATTTATAATACTCGCATCATATATATTCAGCTCGAGATTCAAATCCAAATCCAAAAATATTCCTTACGAAAGCGGTTTTGTTCCCGTCAAGGATGCCAGAGAAAAATTCAATATAAGATTTTGCGTAATCGCAATACTTTTTCTTATTTTTGATGTTGAAGCCGTTTTTATATTCCCATGGGCCGTTTTTTATAAAGACGCACTTAACTCTTTCTCGGCTTTACTAATATTGGGTGAAATGTTTGTATTTATCGGTATTTTACTTTTTGGACTTTTGTACGCCTACGCCAGAGGCGGTCTTGAATGGGATTAATGGAAGAAAAAATAAAAAATCTTCTCGGTTCTAAGATAATCGATTCGGGTATTGACCGGAACCAATACTGGATTCTTGTAAATCACAAAGAAATTATAGATGTCGTCAAATCATTAACCACGGGTAGCGAAAATCTTTTCGACATGCTTACGGATATTTGCGGTGTCGATAACAGCCCGGAGGTAAACAGATTCCAGGTTGTTTATCATCTTCTATCAACTCAGGATAAGTTCAGATTGAGAATAAAGGTGAATGTTCCTGCTGACACCATGACCGTTCCCTCAATAGTGAATGTTTTTAAGGGAGCCAACTGGCTTGAAAGAGAAACTTACGATATGTACGGCATAAGATTCGAAGGTCACCCGGATATGCGCAGAATTTTAATGCATGAGGATTTTTTAGATTTTCCGTTAAGAAAAGATTTCCCTTTAAGGGGATGGCGTGAAGAGGATTGAACTTTTAAAAAAAATGAAATTTTCTGAAGAAATAAAAAGTAAAATTAAAAAGACGCTCTCAAAATACCCCGAAGTTGAATCGGCAATACTTCCTTGTCTGTTTATAGTTCAAAACGAATACGGCTATTTAAGTATGGAAGTTATTGAAGAACTCTCCAGGGAAATTGACGTTCAGCCCGACTATATTTATTCGACAGCAACTTTTTATACAATGTTTAATCTTAAAAAGATCGGAAAGTATCATGTGCAGGTCTGCAGAAATATTTCCTGCGCTCTTTTAGGATCCAAAAGCCTTGTCGAATATATATCGGAAAAGCTTTCAATAAAGGTCGGCGAAACAACCGGCGACGGAAAATTCACATTAAGCGAAGTTGAATGTTTAGGTTCATGCGGAACGGCGCCGGTTATGATGATTAACGACAAATATTACGAAAATCTTTCAAAACTAAAGGTCGATAAGATACTCAAAGACTGCAAATAAAATGGAACTTATTGTAACAAAAAACTTTTCTAAAGAAGATTCATACAAACTGTCCGTTTACGAAAAAGACGCCGGCTATTCGAAGTTTGTTGATCTTTTAAAAAGCGAAGATAAGGCAAAGATAATAGAAGAAGTTAAGCTTTCAGGCCTTCGCGGCAGGGGAGGCGCGGGATTTCCAACCGGTCTTAAGTGGACTTTCTTGCCTAAGGACACAAATAAACCCAAATATCTTTGCTGTAACGCCGATGAAGGCGAACCCGGAACCTTTAAAGACAGGGACATAATGCGCTATGATCCGCATCTGTTGATTGACGGAATAGCAATTACATGCTGGGCCCTGGATATTAATGAGGCCTACATATATATTAGAGGTGAATTCTTAAAGGAGATTGAAATCGTAGATAAGGCCCTTGAAGAAGCCTACGGGGCGGGTTATCTGGGTAAAAACATAAAGAATTCGGGCTTTTCACTCGATATTTACACGCATACGGGAGCGGGCGCATATATTTGCGGAGAAGAAACATCCCTTCTTGATTCTTTGGAGGGCAAAAGAGGAAATCCAAGATTAAGACCTCCGTATCCCGCCGTTGAGGGTCTTTACGGGTGCCCTACGGTCGTAAACAACGTTGAAACACTGGCAAATGTTCGCCCGATAGTCGAAAAGGGAGCGGATTGGTTTAAGAAGTTCGGAACAGAAAAGAGCGCGGGTACAAAAATCTTTTGTGTTTCAGGACATGTCAAAAAACCCGGTAATTACGAACTTCCCCTGGGTGTCAACCTCTTGGAGCTCATAAATGAGAATGCAGGCGGTCTTGAAGAGGGTCGAAAGCTTAAGGCGGTAATCCCCGGCGGGGTTTCGGCTCCGGTTTTAAGCGCATCGGAATGTGATTTAAATCTCGATTTTGAATCGGTTGCAGATGCCGGATCAATGTTGGGTTCAGGTGCTGTTATAGTAATGGATGACAGAACAAGTATGCCGCATGCACTTAAAATAATAATGGATTTTTTTGCACATGAATCGTGCGGTCAGTGTTCACAGTGCAGGGAAGGAACAAAGTGGATAGCGGATATCACAAAAAGAATAATAACGGGAAAGGGCAGAGTTGAAGATCTTGATCTGATGGTGGAGCTTGCCTGTAACATGGAAGGAAAAACGGTCTGTGTTTTTTCCGACGCTGCCGCGGCTCCGGTGAAGAGTTTTGTTAAAAAATTCCGCTCCGAGTTCGAAGATTATATTAAAAGCGCCAAATCAGGGGAAAATATCGTTAAAGAGTAGCTTTTATGGCTGACATATTATTTTCAAATAACATTATAGGGCTGGCACTTAGAATATTTATCTATCTGGCCGTTTTTTTCGGAGGTTATGTCTATCTTATAATCTGGTGCGAAAGACGCGGTTCGGCCATGCTGCAGTTCAGATGGGGACCTAACAGAGTAGGACCTTTCGGTCTTTTACAGTCAATGGCCGACGGAATAAAATTTTTCTTTAAGGAAGATTTTATTCCGGGTAGAGCTCATAAGGTTTTATTTGTTTTGGCTCCTTTATTTGCGCTTGTTCCCGCCATGGTTGCATTCGCGGTTATTTCGTTCGGCTTTAAAAACGTCGCAGATGACTATGTCCCTTTAGCAATTGCGGACATCAACCTGGGCCTCATTTAT
>CAYYBZ010000334.1:1345-2983 GCA_964470285.1 uncultured Oligoflexia bacterium | reverse complement strand
GCCGGCATTAAAGCTTACATTGTGGACCCAGTTAGCGTCGACGAAATGGAAGACATTGCAAGAATTTCAGGAACACCCGAAATAGAAAGAGAGAGCCTTTCTCACGCCTTAAATACAAAAGCAGTTTGCAAAAGATATGCGAAAGATTCAAAAACTCCTTATGAAAAATTAAATTTGATTGTTGCTCATCTGGGTTCGGGTATTTCCGTGACTGCACATACAGCGGGAAAAATGATAGATGTTATAAATCCGAAAGAGGAAGGACCCTTTGCCATGGACAGATGCGGCGGGATACCCTCCTATGCTCTGACAAAGCTTTGCTTTTCGCAAAAGTATGATTTTAAAACTTTAAAAAAGAAGCTTTTCGGTGACGGAGGATTTTTTGCCTATCTGGAAACCAAAGATCTTAAAAAAGTTAAGCAGCTGATTAAAAACGGTAATGAAAAAGCAAAACTGCTATTTGACGCTATGATTTACCAGATTGCCAAAGAGATAGGATCGCTATCCACTGTTTTAAAGGGAAAAGTCGATGCCATTTTGCTTACGGGCGGCATGGCAAATGACGAAGAGCTTATTTCAAATCTGAAGGAAAGAGTTTCTTTTATTGCAAAGGTTAAAGCTTATCCCGGAGAAGATGAATTAAAAGCCCTTGTAGAAGGAACTCTTAGAGTTTTGAGAAACGAAGAAGAGGCTCTTGATTATTAACAATAACTGTTGAAATTTCGGATAATACTTTTTCTGAGCCTTGTTAAGTTTCGGCGAATGAAAAAGTATTATCCGAAATATCAACAGGTTTTATTAAACTGCTCAATAGCCTTGTCTGTCAAATCATGTCTCAGCATAACTTCTAGGATTTTTAGTGGAGCGGTTATATCAACATCTTCAGTTCTTAAAAGATTCTCAACTACCTCAACTTCCGGAATACTGGCAGCCAAAATTCTTGAATCCAAATCATTTACATAAAGCGATTCGGAAATTTTTGCAACTACATCCACTCCGTCTCCGCCGTGCCTTGTAATTCTTCCGACATATACGGCAAGAAAATCAGCCCCCGCTTGCGCCCCTATAAACCCTTGAGAAACCGAGTGAACAGCAGTTAAACATGTTTTTATTTCTTTTTTTGAAAGGCGATCAACTAGTTTTATTCCTTCAGAACAAAACGGAATTTTAATAATCATTTTCGAGGGGCTTATCGCATTAATCCTTAATGCATGCTCCTCCATGGATTTAATTGAACCGTGATCTACCTGGGCAAAAATTATATTTGTATTTAATTTTGATATTTCTTTTAGAAGTATGTTGGGTTTTTGTTTTTCTCTGGCCAGAATTGTCGGATTTGTAGTAACGCCCTTTAAAAAACCCCATGAAAGGGCTTTTTTAACATCATTAATATTTGCAGAATCTATATAAAGTCCCATATATTTCCTCCAATGAAAAAAGTTTTTTAACATTTCAGGACCTTGTATGCAATATATATCAATGACGGTTAAGCGGAAATATCAGGTTAAAATATTTTTAAAAAATTCAGTTACTGCTTTTTCGAGCCTAAGCGGGTTTCAGCGAAGAAAAAGCAGTAACTGAATTTTTATCAATTTTTTCACCCGTAAGGGTGATATTGCCACTTGTAAAGTCCCTGCA
>CAYYBZ010000334.1:0-1335 GCA_964470285.1 uncultured Oligoflexia bacterium | reverse complement strand
TTTCCAAAGCAGTAAAAAAGGGAGAACTTATGAATAAAGTCTTTAAAAATATTACCGAGATGATAGGCAACACGCCTCTTTTAGAACTTTCCTGCATTCATGAAGACGGCGAAGCGATGATTTACGGCAAATGCGAATTTGCAAATCCGATGAACAGCGTTAAAGACAGAATCTGCCTGTCAATGATTGAAGACGCGCAGAAAAGCGGTAAGCTTAAAAAAGGGATGACAATAATTGAGCCTACAAGCGGCAACACAGGAATCGGTCTTGCCATGGTTGCTGCGGCCAAAGGCTATAAAATCAAACTGACTATGCCCGAAAGCATGAGCGTTGAAAGAAGAACAATACTTAAAGCGCTAGGGGCAGAACTTATTCTTACACCGAAAGAAGAAGGGATGAAGGGCGCCATTTTAAAAGCGCAGGAACTTATGAAAGACGCAGATACCTTCATGCCCCAGCAGTTCACAAATCCCGCAAACCCAAAGGTACACAGGGAAACTACGGCAAGAGAGATTATCTCAACGCTCGGTGCAAAAAATATTAACGCACTTGTGGTAGGAGTGGGAACCGGCGGCTCAATTACGGGTATAGGTGAAGTTTTAAAAAAGGAAAACCCGGACGCAAAAGTTTACGCGGTTGAACCCGAGGCTTCTCCGGTTCTCTCCGGCGGACAGGGCGGGCCTCACAAAATTCAGGGAATCGGAGCCGGTTTTGTTCCGGACATTCTCAATACAAAAATATATGACGAAATAATTAAAATTAAGGATGATGACGCCTTTGCAATGCAAAAGACTCTGGCTAAAAAGGGGATTTTTGTCGGTATTTCCGCCGGAGGCAATGTTTTTGCCTCAAAGACAGTTGCGAAAAAACTTGGGAAAAACAGAAATATTGTTACTATTCTGTGTGATACCGGGGAGCGGTATCTATCAATGATTGCATAAGGAGCTAGAAATGCTTTTCAATAAAACCGAAATAAAAAAAGCCATTACAAAAGCAAAAGACAATAAAATAGAAATGGTGGATTTCAAGCTTTGTGATCTTTACGGTCGCTGGCATCATCTTACACTTCCGGCTTCAAGGCTTAGCGAAAGACTTTTTGAAAAAGGAGAAAGCTTTGACGGCTCATCCATCCCGGGATTCAAGTCTGTCGAATCAGGAGATATGAAAATGATTCCGGACCCGGCTACAGCCTGGATTGACCCCTTCTGGGAAGTCCCGACAATAAGTTTTATCTGTTCCGCCTTAGATGTCGGTTCAAAAAAGGTTTTCTCAAGAGACCCCAGATTCATAGTCTTAAAGGCGCAGGAATATTTACTGAAAAGCTCAATAGCCGAT
>CAYYBZ010000333.1:0-2987 GCA_964470285.1 uncultured Oligoflexia bacterium | reverse complement strand
TTTCTAATCTTTCTTTGCTTTTTCTCCTTTGCCCATTTGTCCTGCCATTTTCTGTCAAAACCGAATGAACCGATTTCCAATGATCTTATAGCTTTTTGAAGAGATTCTTTAAAAGTTCTGCCTATGGCCATTACTTCGCCTACCGATTTCATTTGAGTTGTCAAATCGTGAGAAGCCTGTGGAAACTTCTGAAAATCAAATCTTGGTATTTTGGTAACAACATAATCTATTACGGGCTCAAAAGATGCCATTGTATTTCTTGTTATGTCGTTTGGAATTTCATCAAGCGAATAACCTACAGCAAGCTTGGCTGCAATCTTGGCAATCGGATAACCGGTAGCCTTTGACGCTAAAGCCGAGCTTCTCGAAACCCTTGGATTCATTTCTATTACTACAATTCTTCCGTCAACCGGATTCACTGCAAACTGAATATTTGAACCGCCCGTATCAACTCCGATTTCTCTTATTATTTTTACAGAATAGTCTCTTAACTTTTGGTATTCTTTATCCGAAAGTGTTTGTGCAGGAGCAACTGTTATACTGTCTCCTGTATGAACTCCCATAGGATCTAAATTCTCAATTGAGCATATTATAACCACGTTATCGTTTTTATCGCGCATTACTTCAAGTTCATATTCTTTCCAACCCAGAACCGACTGCTCAACAAGCGCTTCTCCTGTAGGGCTTAGATCAAGCGCCCAATTAATATAATCTCTATATTCGCTTTCGTTAAAGGCAATGTTACCGCCCATTCCGCCAAGAGTAAATGAAGGCCTGATTATCGCTGGAAGACCGACTTCATTTAAAGCTTCTTTTGCACAATCACGATTTCTTACGTAAATGCTTTTAGGGGTTTCAAGGGAAATCTTCTTCATGCATTCCTTAAAAATCTCACGGTTTTCGGCCTTCTCTATTGCTTCAATGTTTGCACCAAGAATCTTTATACTGTATTCGTCAATAATTCTCTTTTTATGCAGATCAAGAGTAAGGTTTAATGCAGTTTGACCCCCAAGTGTCGGTAAAACGGCATCCGGTCTTTCTTTATCGATTATCTTTCGTGCGCTTTCTAGTGTTAGGGGTTCTATGTACGTAGCATCGGAAAATTCAGGATCAGTCATTATTGTAGCTGGATTTGAATTGAAAAGAACCAGTCCGAATCCCTCTTCTCTAAAGGCCTTAAGTGCCTGTGTACCGGAGTAATCAAATTCACAGCCCTGTCCGATTGTTATCGGACCGGATCCGATCACCAGGATTTTGCTAACATCAGCTCTTCTGGGCATATATTAAAAACTTTTTTCAAAGAGACAAAAATCTACTCTTATATTTATGTTCCTCAATCATTTTCAGAAACTTTGGAAACAGATACCTTGAATCATGCGGCCCAGGCGAAGATTCAGGGTGGTACTGGACCGAAAAAGCCGGTATCTGAAGGCATCTTAAACCCTCTACTGTTCCGTCATTTAAGTTTGTATGAGTCACTTCGACAGGTCCCCAAAGAGACTGATCAACATATTTTAAGCTATCGGCATCTACCGCAAATCCGTGATTCTGTGATGTTATTTCTACGCAGTCAGTTTCAATATTCTTAACCGGATGATTTGCACCCCTGTGACCGTATTTTAATTTAAAAGTTTCTGCTCCCAAAACTAATGAAAGTATCTGATGACCCAGACAGATTCCAAAAACCGGAATTTTTCCTAAAAGCTGCATTACGGTTTCTATAACATTACCGACTGCAGCAGGATCACCGGGCCCGTTTGAAATCAAAATTCCATCAGGGCTCAATGCCGTTATTTCATCTGCACTGTAAGAGGCCGGAACTACATTAACTTCTATTGAGAGGTTTTCAAGACATCTTAAAATGTTGAACTTAACACCACAGTCGATAACTACAACTCTGGCTTTTGGTTTTTCAAGAGCAGCTTTACCGTGTGAGCTCCACCTGTAAGGTTTTTTTGTTGTTACATATTTTACAAGGTTAGAACCTTCCATCTGTGGAACTTCATCTAACTTTTTCTTTAGATATTCGACTGAATGCTCGCCGCACGTGATGTATCCCTTCATAGCCCCATTTTCTCTGATTTTTCTTACTAACTCTCTTGTCTCAATCCCGGATATTCCTATAACTCTGTTTTTTGAAAGATAATTTCCAAGTGAGTTTGTCGCCCTCTGATTTGAATAATTTTCACAGTACTCTTTCACTACAAAGCCTTCAATGTGACATTTTGATGATTCTATGTCCTCTTCGTTGACTCCGTAATTTCCTATGTGAGGATAGGTCATGACTATAATCTGACCTTTATAAGATGGATCGGTGAGAATTTCCTGATATCCGGTAAGAGCAGTATTGAAAACGACCTCGCCGCCTCTTTCGCCTGAAAAAGCGAAAGACTCACCCTCAAAGACTGTGCCGTCCTCCAGGATGAGATAGGCTTTCATCGTGATACCCTCCTACTAGATTTTGAAAAGAATAATCCTTTAGACAACTTGTGTCAATGAAATAGTTTCTAACCTACCTGAAACAGGTCGGCTTTATCGCCAAATCTTTCCTTTACGACAATAGGGAGCAAAGCGTTTTGTTTTTCTTTTAAATGATAATCTTTTTCTAAAAGCTCAAAGGCTTCATTTCTGGTTTGCTTGAGAATTTCAACATCCCTTGGAAATTCAGCAACTGTAAACGGCGGCAAACCGTGCTGGGAAGCTCCGAAGAAATCACCCGGTCCTCTAAGTCTTAAATCTTCTTCAGCAAGTCTGAATCCATCAAGAGTACCTTTAAATATTGTAAGCCTTTCCTTTATCTCTTCACCGTATTCTAATCCCAGGACTAAGAAGCAATAACTTTTATGGGCACCTCTTCCCACTCTACCTCTTAACTGATGAAGCTGGGAGAGGCCGAATCTCTCAGGATGTTCGATAATCATTATAGTTGAGTTTGGAACGTCTATCCCAACTTCTATTACCGTGGTAGAAACCAGAACATCTATTTT
>CAYYBZ010000332.1:712-2994 GCA_964470285.1 uncultured Oligoflexia bacterium | reverse complement strand
CTGTACTTTTAACAACAACAATTCTGTATCCGTCCATTAACTCGCCGATTTGCCCGGCTACTTTTAAAACAGCTGAAAGATCGGCCGAACCGTCTACATCGGAGGGAGTTCCTACGGCAATAAAGATAATAATAGAATTTTTCACGCCCTCTTCCAAACTTGTAGTAAAGGATAATCTGTCTTCTTCTGCGGCCCTCTCTACTATTTCCCTTAAGCCCGGTTCATATATGGGTATTTTGTTCTCTTTAAGCATTTTTACTTTACGCTCGTCAATATCTACACAGGTAACATCGTTACCTGAATCTGCAAAACATGCTCCGGTTACCAGACCAACATATCCCGTTCCAACAACTGCAATTTTCATGACTTGTTTTCCTCCATAAATATTTTAATTACATCTACCACATATTTTATTTGTTCTTCTGTTAACTCAGGATAGATCGGCAGAGCCAAAGATTCAGCACAGGCCCTGTTTGCATAAGGATAATCTTCATCCTTACAGTTCAGACCGGCAAAACATTCCTGCCTGTGAAAAGGCATAGGATAATAGATTTCACTGCCTATTGACCTTTCTTTTAAATAATTTTTTAACCCGTCTCTTTTTGGGACACGAATTACATACTGATTATAGATATGATAGTTCTTATGTCCTGAATCCCTGTAAACCGGCTTAGGCAACAAAACTCTGTTATCAGAATTGAACTCAATTTTACCTTCTTCTTGGGCAAGACCGCATTTTTTAAAAAGATCTGTGTAAAGATCTGCGTTTGCCTGTCTTTTGGATGTCCATGAGTTAAGATATCCGAGTTTGACCTTCAAAATAGCCGCCTGAATCGCATCCAGTCTGAAATTACCTCCAATCATTTTGTGAAAGTACTTAGGCCTGGCACCGTGAACTCTCATAACTTTAAGCTTTTCAGCTAAATTATCATTTTTAGTAACAACCATTCCTCCGTCACCGAAGCAACCGAGATTTTTACTGGGGAAAAAAGAAAAACATCCGACATCGCCCAGAGATCCTATCATTCGGCCGTCTTTATACTGAGTTCCGATAGCCTGAGCCGCGTCCTCAATTACTTTTATATTATTTTCACTTGCTGCCTTGCATATTTCATCCATTTCGGCGCTTTGCCCGTAAAGATGAACCGGAATAGCAGCCTTGGTATTCTTTGTTATCCTTTTTCTAAAATCATCCGGGTCCATGTTGTAAGTTACAGGATCAATGTCCGTAAAAACCGGTTTTGCTCCTAGTCTGGACACTACACCGGCCGTCGAAAAGAATGAGTAAGTCGGGACTATAACCTCATCATTCGAGTGAATGTCACATGCCATAAGCGCTGCAAGCAAAGCGTCTGTTCCTGATGAAACGCCGAAAGCATGCTTGACATTAAGGTACTGAGAAATTTTTTCCTCAAGGTCCTTAACCTCGGGGCCCAGTATAAAGTGCTGAGATTCAACCACCCTGTTAATTGCGCTGTCAATTTCACTTTTTATTGTTTTGTATTGAAGTTTTAAATCTAACAACGGAACCTGCATCATTTAACCTCTGTAACTCTTGAATTTTCAAGTTTATATTTCTTTTTTGATTTTTCGCAAAAAGCAATTCCTTTATTATCAAAATTAAGTTTTTTACCCGCTTCCGATACCCAGCCTTTAACTCTTGCTGGATTGCCTATAACAAGGGCGTAATCCGGTACATCTTTAGTAACCACTGCACCTGCCGCTACAAAAGAATACTTGCCGATAATATTTCCGCAAACAATTGTCGAGTTGGCTCCCAGAGCAGCCCCTTCCTTTACGCGGGTTTTAACATAAAACTCTGAGCCGGACTGCGGATATTTGCAATTGGGATCATTGATGTTGGTAAAAACCATGGACGGACCGCAAAAGACGTAGTCCTCCAAAATCACTCCCTCATAGACAGATACATTGTTCTGTATCTTGACAAAATCACCTATAATTACGTTATTGGCAATATTTACATTTTGTCCCATAGTACAGTTTGAGCCGATTTTTGCTCCGCTTTGAATATGGGAAAAATGCCAGATTTTTGTTCCTTTCCCGATTTCAACGTTTTCATCTATGCACGATGTTTCATGAACGAAGAAATCTTTTTTATCATTCATCGTTTTTCTCCGCTATGGACTTTTCGGCTCTTTCAAGAACAGATAATACTTTCAAACCCTCTTTTCCGTCGGTATCCGGAGTTTTTCTGGTTTTAATACATTCGATAAAATGTTCCATCTGCCGTTTTAAAGGCTCCCCCTTTTCTGTAGGAATAA
>CAYYBZ010000332.1:0-702 GCA_964470285.1 uncultured Oligoflexia bacterium | reverse complement strand
TCAAAATCCGCTTTTTGCGCAACAGGTATTTTACCTTCTTTCCATTGAATTGTATGAGGATAAAGGAACAGTTTTTCCTTGCTGACATCGTCAAAGACAACCATAGCATCAGACCCTACTACTATAAGTTTTTGTTCCTTATACGGGTGAAGCCAGCTGACAAAGACATGACCTTTAACCCCACCCTTAAAATCCAAAGCAGTCAATGTAACATCGCTTATACCGCTGTTCACATAATCCGCTCCGAATGCACTGACTTTTTTGGGTTCTTCGTCCAGAAGATATAAAATAACCGATATATCATGCGGGGCAAAACTCCAAAGGATGTTCTCCTCTGTTCTAAGTTTGCCGATATTAAGCCTGTTGGAATAAACATATCTCGTTTTCCCCAAAGTTCCGTCCTGAATCAATTTTTTAAGTCTGGAAACCGCGGGATGATATCTCAGTATGTGGCCGATCATCAGTATTTTACTCTTCTTTTCGGCAAGTTTTACCAACTCCTCTCCTTCTTTAAGTGTCAAAGCCAGAGGTTTCTCGACAAAAACGTCCTTATCAGCCTGGATGCATTTCTTAACAAGCTCGTAATGAGTTACTGCAGGGGTTGCCAGAACAACCGCCGATACTTCTTTTGAACCTATTATTTCATCGTAATCTTGAGAATAGCTTATTTCCGGATAAAGCTTTTTTCTTTCCTCAAGTATG
>CAYYBZ010000331.1:0-3009 GCA_964470285.1 uncultured Oligoflexia bacterium | reverse complement strand
AAAAGGACCGATTGATGTGAAAACGGGCAGTGGAAACACCAAGATAAATGCAGATGCTTCTCTGTTTGAGTTCAGAGTAGGCAGCGGCAACCTGGATTTAGTCGGTAAAATTGAAAAAGCAGACTTAAAAACAGGTTCAGGCGACATCTTTATGAAAGGAGAAATCGGAGCGTCTAAATTTTCTTCCGGAAGCGGCGATATAAAAGTTTTAGGCCTTACTCAATCGGCAAACATCAAGACAGGCTCGGGAACTATTCATATTCAGTGTGAAAAGGTTAAAAAGAACTCACAAATCGATATAAGAACAGGATCGAGTGATGCAATAGTCTATCTGCCTGAAGGGATAAAAGTTTTAAGTGATTTTCAAACCGGCAGCGGGCGTTTAAAAAATGAATTCGGCGACAGCGATTCACCTGATCTTTCTATCTCATTCAAAAGCGGATCCGGAAGCATTAACGTCAGAAAAAATAAATAACTTATTATTGCAGTATAATCAGTGTGTTATTAAATTTATTTATATATTTCGGATATAGAATGGTGGGCGTTATAGGATTCGAACCTATGACTTCTACCGTGTGAAGGTAGCACTCTCCCGCTGAGTTAAACGCCCACGTAAGTCGAGTAAATTTATATACTTCTTTAATACGATATTTGTCAAATCTTTACAACGCATATAAAATAAATCCATTCTGTAAATTATAAATCCGGGGAAAATGCTTTAGCATGTTCATACTGTCATACATTTTTATCTCTTTAATCTTTATTACATTAACTGCATGTTTTGTTCAGCTGATTTGTGTTTATTCATTGTCAGCTTACAGGACAAAATATTCTGGGGATTTAGCAAATACGCAGATATATCCCGGAATTTCAATACTTAAACCTCTAAAAGGGATCCTTCCCGATCTTGAAAAAAATTTATCGGGATTTTTTGAGCTCGATTACCCCCGTTATGAAATCATTTTCTGCCTTGAAGATCATAGAGATAAAGCTCTTAAGGTTATTAATAAGTTAAAAGAGAAATATCCTAACACCGAGGTAAAAATAAGTGTAAGGGACCGACATTACACTAATAATCCGAAAGTAAATCAGCTTATACCCGGCTATAAAATGACAGATAACGATATAGTTCTGATCAGCGATGCAGACATACATATCGGAAAGGATTATTTAAAAAATCTGGCAATGCATTATCATGATTTGAATGTGGGACTTGTTTCAAACCTTATAAGGGCCGGAGGTAACGGCTCCTTAGGAGCAATTTTTGAAAATCTCTATATAAACACTTTCATCGCCGGCGGAATATCTTCACTTTACTGCCTTTTCAAACATCCCTGCGTAGTAGGAAAATCTCTGAGTTTCAGAAAGAATTATTTAGAAAACATAGGAGGGTTTGATATCGTGAAAGACTATCTTGCCGAGGATTACATTATGGGAATGAAGTTTAAGCAGGCAGGTAAAAAGGTAGTAATCTCCGACTATCTCGTAAACAGCAATACAAATAAGCGAACAATTAAGCAATTTTTTGGAAGAAACATTCGGTGGGAGCAAATGAGACTTAAGATGGCAGGTTTCTTGTATTTTCTGGACCTTTTAGTTAATCCGGTTCTTTTTGCATTAATTTATGCTCTGATTAACGGCTTCAACAAATCAACCGGCGAGCTGTTTATCTTAATTTTAATGCTTAAAATAATTTTAGATACTTTGATTGGGACCAGAATTGATCCCCATTCAACTCAATTTACCTACAGATTTTCAGTATATTTATTAGGACCTGTTAAAGATTTAATTCTGGCTGTTATCTGGTTTATCCCTTTCTTTAAGAACAAGGTCAGCTGGGGCGGCAAAAACTTTAAGCTTGGCAAAAACACTCAGCTTCATCCTGTTGAATAAAGCTCTTGACAAGAGCTGCTAATTCTGTATAAATACTACACTTTTTCGAATTGGATGTGTTTGGGTAAATCCTTCCTCTTTATCTCCCATCTTCGGGGCTGATAAATGAAGGCAGACAGTCCTCTTAAAAACATTATTTACACAATTAAATAAAGAGGTGTTTATGGCTTTGGGTATACTAGGGAAAAAGCTTGGGATGACAAATAGTTACAATGAAAACGGCGAATTCGTACCCTTAACCTTAATTGAGGCGGGCCCGTGCTTTGTGGCCCAGATAAAAACTGATGATAAGGACAAGTATTGCGCTGTTCAGCTTACCTTTGATAAGAAGCGTAAAAAGCTCTTTACAAAAGCACAGCTGGGACATTTTAAAAAACATAACATCGAAGCTTCAAAATTCGTAAAGGAATTCAGGGTAAAAACGGATGAAATCAAAGACCTTAAAGCGGGCCAGGAAATTACGGTTTCTTCCCTTTTTAAGGCAGGCGACAAAATCAACGTAATCGGTACTTCCAAGGGTAAGGGATTTCAAGGTGTTATGAAAAGATATAATTATGCAGGACAGCCTGCAGGACACGGAACACATGAAGCCTTCAGACATCCCGGATCAATAGGATCGATGAATCCCCAGCATATAGTTAAGGGAAGAAAGCTCCCCGGTCAAATGGGCTCTGAAAGAGTAAAGGTAAAAAATCTAAAGGTTTTTGAAATTATCGAAGATAAACATATTCTTGCGGTAAAAGGGGCTGTCCCGGGTTCAAATAATTCATACGTAATTATCGAAAAAGCCCTGTAAGCTTTTTACTCACTTTAAATTTTCTATTTAAAATGTCATGAGAGACTATAAACTAAAAGACTATTATTTCGAAAAGGCCAAAGAGGAAGGCTATAAATCAAGAGCCGCCTATAAGCTTTTGGAGATTGATAAAAAATACAGGCTTCTAAAAAGAGGCATTCGTGTAATTGATCTTGGGGCGGCCCCCGGAGGCTGGCTACAGGTTATTCTAGAGGCAATCGGTACCGGAGGATACGTCTGGGGCATAGACAGAACCGCTTTTGAATTTCCTAAAAAGGAAAATCTCGAAATAATCATTAAAGATATTGAAGACGACAACG